>NZ_JAEQCX010000047.1:0-44242 GCF_020738035.1 Microcoleus sp. PH2017_28_MFU_U_A | reverse complement strand
GTTGACAATCAAAAATCTTCAATCCCCAATCGAAAATCCAAAATCCAAAATCCAAAATCGTTTGACAGTTGACAGTTGACAGTTGACAGTTGACAGTTGACAGTTGACAGTTGACAGTTGACAGCTTGAGGGCGACCTCGAATTGTCTGATTTTAATTTCTCCATACAAGGGTTCCGGCTTGAAACCAATTCTTTTTTGTAACTTTGAAATATAGCCTTTCTCAAAAAGATGAGGGATAACTGACAGCTTATATAACCAATTAAACCAAGAAGGGCCCAAGCCCAACAACGTACCTCATCTTTCTGATGACCGCTATAAATAGTTTTGATTGTTGAGTTTTGAAATGGGAATTGGATTTTTGGAAATAAATTGGGCGGGCGGTTTTCCATCTTAACAATTTACAGGAAATTATATATTTTTGTTGAGACTCCTTAGCGCGCTCCGTAGTGACAGGTTAAAACAGTGAAGTATAGATAAATTCCCACGGTAATTACCTTTTGTCAATAACCTTAGGAGAATATTATGTCATCTCAAGCTCCTTTACGCAAGGCAGGGCGATCGCCCAAAGCCGGGATTAAACTGATCCAGAAAACTGGCGGAAACCTCGTTTTAGCTTCCGGCGCCACTATCATCATGCTATTTGGTATGGTGTTCGTGTTATCCTTAGCCTCAGTTTTCATTCTCAACGGCCCCGATCCAGTTACCGGATTGGCGATCGCACTTCCCATAACTCTGATTTTTAACATTGCGGCTTTTTTCCTATCGCCTTACTTGATGGACTTAACTCAAAATTGGCTCTACAATACTCGCTGGGTTTCCCTAGCAGAAATTGACAGCCTGAGTCCAGAAACGGCGAAAGTTATTCAGAAGGTTTGCAAACAGAAAAACCTCAAACAGCCGCGTTTAGGAATTATCGACGACCAAAACCCTACTGCTTTTACCTACGGTTCTTTTCCTAACAGCGCTCGCTTAGTCGTCAGTCAAGGTCTTTTCACCTATTTAGACGACGATGAAATTGCTACTGTTTACGCCCACGAACTAGGTCACATCGTCCATTGGGACTTTGCAGTAATGACTTTAGCTTCGACTTTAGTGCAGATTACTTATTTAATTTACACTACAGCTCAAAGCCTCGGTCGAAGCGCTGGCGATAAAGCTAGAAGTGCGGCAGGTAGCGTCGCTGCTGTGGCTTATTTTTTTTACATCGCCGGCACTTATTTGCTGCTGTATTTGTCGCGGACACGAGAATATTTTGCAGACCATTTTGCCGCCGAAACTACCGGAAACCCCAACGCTTTATCGCGCGCTTTGGTAAAAATTGCTTACGGTATTTTGGAAGAAGGAGAAAGAGCAAAGGAACCCAGCCGCTTGTTAGAAGGAACTCGCGCTTTAGGCATTTACGATGCAAAAGCTGCGGTATCTAGCGGTACTGCTTACCGGATTTCGTCGAAACCGGAAAAAATTGGACGAGTTTTTCTGTGGGATATGTTCAATCCGTGGGGTTGGTGGATGGAGTTGAATTCGACTCACCCGCTGACTGGTAAGCGAGTTCGCGCGTTGAGCACCTATGCGGAACAATTAGGCTTGGATATTGAGTTTGATATGGGTCGGATTGTGGGCGAAGGCCACAATTTGAGCAAGCGGAAATTGTACGGAAATTTCTTTTTTGATTTGCTGCTGTACAGTGCGGAAACTCTGGGCTTGGCGGTGGGTTTTGCGATCGGCATTTCCCTCTCGGCTGCGAATCCGATGATGATGGTTGCTTGTGCTTTAATCGGTTTGGGCGTGGGAATTTTAATCAAAGCTTTGGTGATGTTCCCGAATTACGCACAAGCAGAAGAGTTGGATGTTTTAACTTTAATGTCTGACCCTTATGCTAGTCCTTTACGCGGTCAACCTGCGAAACTACAAGGCGAATTAATTGGTCGCGGTGATGCGGGTTATGCGTTTGGTTCTGATTTGAAATTGCAAGACAGAACGGGAATGATGTATCTACATTATGCTTCTCGTTTTGGGCCGATTGGTAATTTTCTGTTTGGGATGAAACGGGTTAAAAGTTTGATTGGTATGGATGTTAGTGCTTTGGGTTGGTTCCGCCGGGGTGTGGCGCCTTGGATGGATTTGATTCAGCTTGAAAGCGATAGCGGTACGACGGTTAGCAGCTATCACCGTTTCTGGTCTTTTGTGATGGGGATTGGTGCGATCGCGATCGGTATTGCAGTTCTATTTGTGTAATTTCCAGCTTAACCTTTGAAAGGACTGAAGTCCTTACTACAAACCTGGTTCGTAGTGAGGACTTCAGTCCTCTTAAGTCAGGGTTAAGGACTAGAGCATTAGTGTCAAATTAAGCAATATATGTCAGAAAGGGCGATCGCCCTACGGGATAGCTACGCTTCACGCTAAGAGTCTGCAATCAGTGCCCTTTGAGATGGTGGAAATCGATCGGATTGTCGGTGGAAAAAGAGGTTGGGGTGACGCGAGGGTTAAGCGAATATGTAGGAAAGGGCGATGCCAAAGGTCGGCTTCGCCAACGCACTAATTTACCTCATCCCAGTTTGCACAAGCATAAAATCGCATTGCAATGACTGTGCAGCCTCTCTTCATTTCTGTATTGGGTAAACCTCAAAAGCTAACTCATGACGAAAAAAGCAGACATTAAACTCCGCAAAAAAGTTGAGGTGTCCAAGGATTACCGGCGCATCTGTCGATCGACTCCAGGCAAATGCAAGTAAGATCGGCGAAAATTGAGCAACTGTACCCGAAAGAACCAATCCCCTGGCCTCGCTGCTAGCCAAATTCCCGCTCAACTGAATAGGAACGGTTTGCTGTTCCCATATTGCCCCTAGTTGTAGACCAATCTCATAGGGCAAGACGTTGACACTCGCACCCGTATCCAATAATGCCATCACTTCTACAGAGTTGCTGCCATTGGAGAGTGTGATGGGCAAATATGGCAGAATGCTCGAACGGCCAAGGCTATCAATTCGTTCTGTAAATGCAAATCTTTGACGATTAAGCATTGGCTGATTCCTGGGTGGCAACTAGAAGTTCTGATAATGCTTTAACTCCTGCACTATCTGCCTGTGGAGACCATACAACTGCGCTGGTTGATGCTAGTTGATTCAGGAGTACATTTTTTGAATTACTATCTTCATTAGGTTCTAAGCTGCATCCTTCTTCCTTGGCAACTGCAAGCAGGAGAAAGTGAATAAGTCGAAGTTTATCTTGATGGGATAGTTGGTTGACGGTAGGTAAAAGTTCGCTGAGAGGCATATCGTTTATTTAAGATTATATACATCTAGTTTAGCCTCTAAACTCGCGTTCTCAGAATAATCGCCCTTTTTTTGCTGTGGCGATCGCCCTACGGGATAGCTACGCTTCACGCTAAGAGTCTGCAATCAGCGCCCTTTGAAATGGTGGAAATCGATCGGATTGTAAGTGGAAACAGAGGTTGGGGTGACACGAGGGTTAAGGGAATATGTCGGAAAGGGCGATGCTTTCTGCGGGCAACGCCAACGCATTAAGCCAATACTAAGATGCTTTCTACTTCGCTATTCCAAAATTGAATTATAATGTCAAAATTATCTCTTAATATTTGAACAATCTTGGAGGTTGGACTGTTACCAATCCGAAGGTAGATAAATTTTGGTGGATGACCGTACAGCAAACTCCGTTGATGAAAATCAGAATCCTTGGAAACAATTACGAAATTATTCGCACGAGCATATTCCCAAATAATTGAATCATCAGTATTGGTAAGTGCCAAGGTTTTGACATGAGCGGAATCGGGATACAGATCGATAATCCTGTGAATAATTCCGTCTGATAAGTTTTCGTCCAGTAGTAGTTTCAAATCGATGCCAAAAATAATTTTCTCTCACGGTCAGCAGCAAAGGCAAGGCAAGCTTTGATATCTTGGGAAGTGAGTTCCGAAAAATCTTCTAGAACTTCTGCCTCTGTCATACCACCAGCTAGATACTCTAGGATATCGTACACAGTAATTCGCATTCCCCGAATACACGGCTTGCCGCTGCGTTTTCCAGGTTCAATCGTGATAATTTGATTGTATTCCATAGGTTTTTGAGAATAATTGCTTAAATCTATCATAGATCGTATTTTTCCCAATCTCCACTATCATCGTCAATATCTTTTTATAGGGCGATCGAGCAATAAAAAAGGGATCTCGCACTTTTTTGCTGTGGCGATCGCCCTACGGGATAGCTACGCTTCACGCTAAGAGTCTGCAATCAGCGCCCTTTGAAATGGTGGAAATCGATCGGATTGTCGGTGGAAAAAGAGGTTGGGGTGACGCGAGGGTTAAGCGAATATGTCGGAAAGGGCGATCGGCTACGCACTAAAGCGTCCAATCTTCGATTGACAATCCGGGAACTTGAGCAAAGTCTCGTTGGTTGCGGGTGACAACGGTAGCACCGACGGACAACGCAATGGCTGCAATCCGCATATCTTTTTGCAGGCGATTTTTCCGCAGAGGCGGATGATCTTTTAACAGTTTCTTGAGACAACTATCAGCTTCTGCTGTAAAATCCAGTACCTCAATAGTTTGGAGATATTTTACAGTTGTCCAAAGTTTTGAATAGAGTGTAGGTAGGTTATGCAGCATCGACGGATCGTTAATCCTGCCAATCCAGCCATTAAAGAGTTCTTGAACCGTGACAATCGTGACAGAAACTTGATGCTTTGCGACGTTAGCGGTGACTTGGGGATGATTGTAAAGAATCAGCGAAACGCAATCGGTATCCAGAATATATCGACACACTTTAAGCCGCCTCTACAAGTAATAGGAAGGATCGACTTCCGAGTCATCATCTGAGGTTCGTTCGGCGCGAATTGATTCCATAATTGCCGCAAAATCGGAATCGTCTTTAAAGACACCTGCAAACTTCATCCAGGTTGGTTCTGAACCCTGAATTGGCACGTTCCAGGAAATCGCTTCTATATTTTTGAGCCGTTCTAAAAAGGTAGCTTGAATTTGGGCGATCGCCATTTCTCGTGTTTCTGCTTTCACTCGACAGTCTGGAAACTCTCTGACAGATGCCACAACTTGCCCGGATGTCAGTGCTTCTAGCAGGAGCGTCACTTTGAGGTTTGTGAATGGATCAGATGGCGGTAAGTCTATGTTTATCATGTTAATTTTTGAAAGACTAATCATGAGCTTTACGTTTATTGTAGCGCATAGGGCGAGATCCCTTTTTCGCTGTGGCGAGATCCCTACGGGATAGCTACGCTTCACGCTAAGAGTCTGCAATCAGTGCCCTTTGAGATGGTGGAAATCGATCGTCGGATTGTCGGTGGAAAAAGAGGTTGGGGTGACGCGAGGGTTAAGGGAATATGTCGGAAAGGGCGATCGCTCTGGTTTGAAAAAATAAGAAGGGCGCTGGCTCGCAGCCCCAGCGCACAACAACAATCAGGCTATCTGAAATTACCATCATCATATATTTTACACTTTCCTACTTCAATTTTTCCCATATCAACAATGCCTCCCAGCTCAATTGTCTTACCTCTACGCCGCACGGGAAATCCTCAGAGATTATGGATTAGCAGACATCGACAACTACTCAGCATTGATTCAGCGCTACCAAGGCAATCTCCTCTGGTTAAAAAGCGTCGCGACTCTGATTCAAGAGTTGGGCGGATGCGTCACAGAGTTATTACCAGATGATACTATATTGTTACCCGAAGATTTGAAAGATGTTTTACAGCAGAAGTGCGATCGCCTATCCGAACTAGAAAAACAAGTCCTCTCCTGGTTGGCGAAAGCAAGCGATACAATAAACCTCACCCAATTGCTAGAAAATAGCCGAATTCCCCCATCAGATTTGGTAAATGCGCTGCAATCTTTATCCCGGCGTTGTTTGATTGAACAACAAGCAAATTTTTACACAATTTCACCTGTACTGAGGCAATATGCGATCGCCCAGAATCATCGCAGTAATATTTGACCGTCAAATTAACTTTGATGAATAGTCCCTATTTAGGTTATACTAAGGCAGGGCTACTGATTTTTATTCGGAGCATTGCGCCCATGGTCGTACAAGTTTCAGAACCAATAACAATTGTTAAAGAAGAACGCTTTACCTTACCCGGTTATTATACTTGGGAGCAATTTGAGGCGCTACAAACCTTAATAGAAAATGCCCCAGGCTTGCGAATAACTTATTTAGATGGGTGTGTGCAGTTTATGACGCTAGGCGAAGACCACGAACAGATAAAAAGTGTTTTGGCTATATTTATAGGACTTTACTTTTTTGAGAAAGGGATTAATTTCATTCCTGTAGGGAGTGCAACTCGCAGAAACCAGGCAAAAGACGTATCCTTTGAACCTGACGAGTCTTATTATATAGGTTCAAGGAAAGAGCATCCCGATTTAGCCGTGGAAGTGACGATTTCTAGCGGTAGCACAAATAAACTAACTAAATATCTGCGACTTCGCATCCCAGAAGTTTGGTTTTGGGCAAATAATCAGTTGGCTATCTATCGGCTGCGCGACGATGATTACGAGCAAGTTTTAAGAAGTGAGTTTTTGCCGGAGTTGGATTTAGAATTGCTGGTACGGTGCGTTTTGATGCCTTCAATAATTGAGGCAAGAACGGAGTTTCTCAACGGGATTCAGCCGCAGTAATTCGGTTAATTAATAGGATTTACGCAACGGGCACCATTACTGAGGCAATATGCCACCATAAGACTCGGCGGTTGAAACCGTGGCTACTGTAAAAACGATCGCGATTGGGAAGCACTCGTTAACCGAATTCACATTTCGATTACAGTAGCATAATCTTTGCAAGGTAAACTGGTTCGTGTTGTGCGTCCTTCACATTCTTTCCCAATCTCAAATCTCAAATGGTATTAATTGCCCGCTTACACAAGTTTCTGACGGCGACTGTGGATGAAAAATCCCGATCGCGCACAATATTCTGGTTGATGCTGAGCTTGACATTTGCCGCAGTTTATGGTGTTTTAGGAATTGCTCAAGCTTTCAGCGCCGAGTATGTGGTGCAAGACGATGCGAGACAGCACGTTTTCTGGATGATGCGGTTTGTCGATCGACAATTGTTCCCCAACGATTTCATTGCTAACTACTTTCAATCAGTCGCCCCCGCCGGATACACCACGCTCTACAAAATAGCTGCAACCATCGGCATTCACCCGCTATTTTTTCACAAAATATTGCCGCTATTTCTCGGCTTAATCTCCACCTATTACTGTTTTGGGCTTTGCTTGGAAATGCTGCCAGTGCCGCTGACTGGATTTATCGCATCTTTGCTACTAAATCAGCATATGTGGATGACGGATGATTTGGCTTCCACAACGCCCAGAGCTTTTATCTATCCGATATTTCTCGGTTTTTTATATTATTTGTCGCGGAGTTCGTTGCTGCCCTGTTTGGGGACGATCGCCCTAATCGGATTATTCTATCCTCCCTACGCCTTGGTTGCTGCCGGAATTTTAGTTTTGCGCCTGCTAATCTGGGAAAACGGCCGTTTGCGCTTGTCGGGCGATCGCACAAATTACCTATTTTGCAGTACCGGTTTGGGACTAATCTTTCTAGTAATGCTGCCCTATGCCTTGGATAAATCGGAATTTGGCCCGACTTATACCGCAGCAGAAGCCAAGCAAATGGGCGTATTTGCAGCCGACGGCAGAAATGCTTTTTTTCGTCCAAATCCGGTAGATTATTGGCTGACTGGTAGAGGTAGCGGGATGTTTCCCAAGTCGCTGTTTACGCCTGTAACTCACTGTGTGGGGCTGTTTTTGCCGCTGCTGTTGCTGTGGAGGCGATCGGCTTTTCCGTTAGCGAGTCGGATTAATAGCAAAATTTGGCTGTTGCTTCAGCTATTTTTAGCATCCTTTGCGATGTTTTTGGTGGCTCACGCTACCATTTTTAAGCTTTATCAGCCTGGACGCTATACTGCGTATAGCTTGAGGTTTATTGTTGTGTTTATAAGTGCGATCGCCCTGACGTTAATTATCGATGGCGTCGGCAACTGGGCATCAACAACGGAAACAAAATTTAAGTTAAAAAATCTAGTTGCACTAATTACAATGGTGATAATTGCGATCGCAGTTGTGCTTTATCCATGCTTAGTGGAAAAATTTCCCACAGTCGGGTATGTAGAAGGTAAAATGCCCGCTTTGTACAAATTTTTTCAGCAACAACCTCAAGATATTGTGATTGCTTCGATCGCCCCAGAAGCCGATAATCTGCCAACGTTTAGCCAGCGTTCGGTTTTGGTGGGAAAGGAATATGCAGTGCCGTATCAGAAAGGCTACTACAGCGGATTTCAGCAGCGAGCAAGCGATTTAATTCGCGCTCAATATACGGGCGATCGGGCTGTATTGCAAAACTTCATTAACATTTATGGAATTGATTTTTGGATGCTCGATCGCAATGCCTTAACTCTTAAGTATGTAAAGGATTACGGCTGGATCGATGACTTTGATGCGACACCGGAGGCAATGCTTTCTCTCAAACAAGGGAAAGTTCCTGTTTTAGCACAAGCAATGACAAGTTGTGCTGTGTTTCAGAATGAAATTTTAGTGGTTTTGGAAACATCTTGCATTGCGAAATTGGCTGGGAGTTAAGACAAAAACGAATTTTCAAAAGACCTCTAACTCTTAATAGCACGGATATGGGTAAATTTCCACATATCCTGAATGCTGATAACGGTAAATCCCAAAGCTTCTAAATCAGTTGGGAATTGACCCCAATCGCTAAACCGTGAAGCTGACTCGATAATATGCAACTGACCATCAAGTTTAAGGGTACGATGTGCTTCCCGTAGGTAGTTGGTGAAATTTGAACCCATCAAAGCAAGAGAAAAAATAGCCACATCTAGAGTTTCATCATCTAGCGGAACGTGCGTCATATCGCAGGCGATCGCATTATCATTGATCGCAATATGGTCAAAGCTGTAAATTGTATGTCTATCCGATACAGCCTCAGCTAATTTTGCTTCACCGCAACCAAAATCACCAATAGTGTAGCCGCTACGTTGTTGACACAAGCGAATCATCTCCTCGTAGGGAATAACTGCCCAATCTTTTCTTGATTCTTGATACAAAGTATGGTAATGCGCCCACTCTTCTGGGTTTTCCTGTAAGCGTTGGTGAGTGGTGGCGCTGTGGGTTTGGTTCCAGTGGCGATTCATGGTGGAGAAGTCGCCGTAACGCGCCAGTCGTTGCTGTACTTCCGCTGGGTTAGTATCTGGAATGGGGATAATAATTTTCGGGCGGGTGATGATTTGGACTTCGCCAGATGCGAGGCGTTCTAACCAGCCGATCGCATTTTGGTAAGCTTGTGCAGGCGATCGCAGGTGTCCTTCTGGTACAATGCCATCAACAGCAGCATCAGCGATCGACTTTTTGAATTTTAAGCGCTGCATTTTGGAATCACACCACGACCAGCGCTGACTGTTAACAGTTGCATAGGTCAGAGGAATCACCATTTTGACTGTATCGCGGGTTTGTCCTTGGCGATAGATGCGACCTTTCAATTGTTCAAATTCGGCATGAGTCCAAGGTAGGACGTTGACAATTAGCTGGTTGCAAACGTGCTGTAAGCCATCTACACCAGTCCCTATGGCGCTAGAACCGATGAGAACATCAATTTTGCAGTTTAAAAAGCCTTCTAAACCGGACTTGTCTTCGCCCGTGTAGAAACCCACTTTCCAGCCATCATTTACTAAGGCATCTCTCAATATGCGATCGATTCCCTGAATGTAATGAGTATAAATTAGGGTTTTGGGTTGGATGTGCTGGCGAATAATGGGTAATCTGGCAACAGTGAGAATTTTTTCTAATTGCAATGGAGTCCCATTTCCACCTAAAGCGCGAATTTTTTCGATGTAGTCGGCACAATCTACCGGAATTTCGATTTGTTCGTAATCTATATTATATTCTGGCATCCAGCGTATTCCCAAAGTAACGAGTCGCTGGTGTAGTCTCATACAGTTGTCAATAGTTGGGCGATCGCTTATTACGTGGTTATCTGTCCCCTAAATATGGTTAGGGAGATGGAAGGTGCGATCGGGGAGGTGCTAGAGGTTGAGGTCTAACGTGGGGCGTGTTATACTGAGTCATGGTTATGCAAGGCAATAAGTCACCTATAGGAACGACCAAAAAAAATGAATGTAAATGAGCCTAAAATAAGATTTAAAGTAGTCATACTACCTGAATGGAATAATAAGGAAAAAGGTAATTTCTGGGAAGAGGTGTCAGCAGATTTATTCAGTCAATATGACTGGAAAGTGATTGAAAATATAGAATTTGACGGAATGCAGACTGATATCTATATCAAGCACGATGAAGCTAGGGAAACAGGATTAATTGAATGTAAATTCCAGCAAGAAGAAATAAATGCTCCTACTATATTCAAGTTAATGGGTCAAGCTCTTTACAAAAAAGTTGACTTTGCTCACCTACTCTCAACTTCCGCTCTTAATGGAAAAGCAAAAGCGGTTGTTGATGAATACACAAAAACACAAAAACCATTTCGTTTATTCATTTGGAGTTCAGATAAACTTGCTGAAAAGTTTATGAAGATACATGGTATTCAACTCCCAGAGCGAAAATTTATTAGTAATGTTAGAACCATTACACTATTAGTGACTCATAAAAAAGAGTTTTTTTGGATAGCGGAAGAAATGGGAGAAAGCGCTATCCCATATCGTGCTATTATTTTTGCCACTTCAAATACAAAAAATAATTATAATTCAGAATATTGGAAAAAATATTTTTCTACTAATGAAATTTGGGAAAATCTTGAAATTACCGTTTTCGATGAAACACTAACAGAGCATGAAAATAAATCAACTAACGAGTCATTTTCAGAAGTTAAGAAAGTAATAGTATCGAATATTAATCAGGCTGAGAATTTTTATGATTACCATCGTCCTTGTCGCCCACAAGATTTTTTTGGACGTTGTAAACCTCAAGATGAATTTTGGAATTTTGTCAAAAATGTAAGAGATGAGGAAACAGACTTAAGAGTTGTTTCTTTTTCAGGAAGTACGGGGTTAGGCAAATCCTCTTTAGTTCTTAAGTTAGCATCAGACTGTCGGCAAAAACCAGAATATAAAGATAATTTTTATATACACCATGTAGATGTTACAAGCATCAACCAGGAAAAAGCAACTCTATTTGTCATAGCGGTTATTAGAAAAGCATTACAAGAGGCTATTGATAGTGGATTTGTTGATCTTCCCGATCATCAAGTATCTATTGAAAGTGCTGAACCACCTTATTTTGATAGTAAATCAATTAAATTATTAATAGAAACCCTTAAAAAAAGTGGTAAAGTTATTGTAATCTTTTTTGATCAATTTGAAGAAATATTGACTAAAGATTCACTTTCATATCTTTACGGGTTGTTTGAGCAAGCAGCTAAAGAAGTTGATTCCTTAAAACAAAACATAGTCTTAGGTTTTTGCTGGAGAACAGATGTTAATTTATCTGCAAAACATCAAGCCTATTTTACATGGCATAATCTAGCCAAAATAAGAAAAGATATTTATTTTAGTGAATTTTCTCAGCAAGATTCATTGAGCTTATTAAATGAATTTGAGAACTATTTGAATCAAAACGGAAATCGCTTACAAAACAGTATAAAAAAGTGGCTTCTGAATAATTGTCAAAATAAACCTTGGTTATTAAAAAGATTTTGCAGTGACATCTACCATCAACATAATGAAGCCGATCTTTATTCAGAACAGAAAAAAGTAATAACCAAGTTTGATATTAAAGCAATTTTTGACAAAGATATCGAAAGAGCTACTCTCATTCCAGGGAGTTATAAGTGTTTAATGAATATAGCTGAACTGTCTCCAGTTGATAAGGTGGATGTAGGTAACCAGTTTAATCACGATGTAATTAATAGCCTATTAAACAGCAAGCTAGTTATTCAAAATGGGCAAAATTATAAAATATACTGGGATATGTTTCGTGAATATTTGTTGGAGGATAAGCTACCTGAAATGACAATAAACTATAGACCCAGAACCAAGATTTCAACAGTTTTAAAAATATTTAGACTGCTTAAGACGTGTGAAACAATCTCCGACTTAGCAAGTGGATCGGGATATGCGAATGACACTGTTCAAAATGCTATTCTGGATTTGCAAAACTTTTTTCAAGTAACAAGAAATAAGGAAAACGGTAAAATAATAGCATCAGAGATATTTTTAAATTTAAAAGATGAGGAAATAGCTGAAAAATTAGCGGAACAAATAGAGGCTCATGTAGTTATTAAAAAAATCTATGAACAACTGAAGCCTGGTGAATCGATGTCGCTATATAAATTTCAAAAGTTGTTGTCTAATAGACAAACAACTGCAAAAGATTACGCCAGTAAAATGTTGTCATGGTTTTATTTTACTGGTTTGCTTGAAAAAAGACTTAACGGTATAGTAAGACCAACTCATGCAAAGCAGGGAAAAGAAAAGGGGAAACTTTTAGATCAATCAGATTGGGCACAACCTAGCTTATTAGACTTGTTATAATCACAAAGTGATATTTGCTAGGGAATTAGTAATTGACTGTCCAGCACAAAAAGGGCATCCTTTTCCTTTAGTCCTATTAGCAGGAGAAGCATCCCACTCATGCTCAGGATAATTGAAACATTGCCACCAAACTTTTTTTTCCGAATGCCTTGTCACTTGATCTGGAGTAAGATTTTCATTCTTAGTCGGATGCCATTCTTGAGCAAGTTTGGGGTCAAGACTTGCTAGGGAATTAGTTACTGAAACCTTCTGTCCAGCACAAAAAGGGCATCCTTGGCTTGACTTAGTTCTTTTACTGGGCGATGTATTCCATTCATGATCAGAGCCTTCGGGACATTTCCACCAAACTTTCTTGTGTGAGCCTGCCGAAACTTGGTCTGGAGTGAGTCCACCATTTTTTGCGGGATGCCACTGCGCGGCTAGTTGAGGGCTTATAATTGATAGAGTCTTTTTCATATTGAAGATGGAGATAGGTATGAAGTGGGAAACTTACGAAGAAACGGTCAAGAATATATACGAAGTATTGGGTGCTAGAAATGGAGTTAAAATTGAATGTTATGGCAACTCTTGTAAATGTACTGGCAAATCTGGAGTCAAGCATCAAATCGACGTACTGACTGTTCACACTGACGGACTTCATGACTATAAAACATCTATAGAATGTAAATATTGGAATAAAAAAATTAACAAGGATATAGTCATGAAGGCTTGGGGAATTCGTCAAGATTGTAATTTGCATAAAGGAATTATCGTTTCCAAGATTGGCTTTACTCCTGATGCCATAAAATTTGCTAAATACTATGATATTGGGTTGGTGGAACTGAGAGAACCGTTAAAGCAAGATATAGAAAATCGGATCACCGAAGTCAATATCAATACAATTACTCTCATACCTAATATAACTCGTTTCTACAATATTGTCCATGAGGAAGAAGAACAAAACCATACACAGTTTGAAATTAACACAAGTGAGAGTTATTATCTTTTCCCTGATGGTTGCCATAAAACGATTATAGATTTAATTGATGATTGGTTAAGGGAAATCAAGCAAGCTGGAAAATTGAATGTAGTTATGGAAGAAGTCATACCATTCCCTAATGGCACTTATCTTAAAACTCCTGAATTGAGTATTAAAGTTAACGCTGTTCATATTAAAGGTTCTTGGGTGACAGGTAGTATGGAAAAAGTGGAATTTAAGTGGGAGGATCGAATCAGTCTGATTATGAAGGATATTTTTGAAGAAAAGATGTTTACAGTTTCCCGCTCCGGAAATATACAAGAAGTTTCGTTTTTTGCTTAGCTCGATAAATGTCTACTTACCTCATTGTAGCATTAATCAACTGGCATTGTTACTGACTCTGATAGAACGAGAAAAACTGTTCGGATTCCTCAGCTATAATTGCTGCACGTATCTTCTTTAGCAGCGATCGCACAATACGCTATAATTCCCATAGGAGATAATGGTGTAGCTCAATGACACAAGTTCTCGATCGCGAAATTCTCGATGGGCGAGTGGTGCTCAACGGCACCTGGGAGCAATTCAAGTTAATCCAGAAGGGCTCCGAAGATTCCCCTGGGGTAAAATTGTCTTTTTTTGCAGGTGCGATCGAAATTATAATGCCGGGATTCCAACACGAAAATTTTTCGGAAATTATTGGTTACTTGGTGACAACTTTTTTGCTGGCGCAAGGCCTTAGGTTTTACCCTTCTGGTTCAATGACGCAGGAGAAAACGGGAGAAGTTTCAACCCAAGCTGATAAATCGTTTTGTTTGGGGCTACCTAAGTTGATTCCCGATTTGTCTATCGAGGTAGTTTATACTAGCGGTGGATTGAGCAAGTTGCCAAAATATCGGGCTTTGGGTGTGCCAGAAATCTGGTTTTGGGAGGATGGTACTTTGCGGTTGTATCACCTCCGCGAAGATGGATATGAAGAAGTAATTCAGAGTGAATTGTCAGGATTGGAAACCCTGGATATTGATTTGCTAAAACGCTGCATTTTGATGGGCGAAACTGATTTGGCTGAAGCGGTAAAGGTTTTTGGGCAGGGAATCTCGACTCGATCCGAATGAAAAAGCCTAATACCCAGGTACTCGACTTCTTCAAGAAGTCGGGTACCTGCTATTTCGGGTAACGAGAAATCAAGTATTTTGTAGGGGCAATCCCCCAGGGGTTGTCATCCCCTATGGCTGTCTTCCCAATCAAAGCTAAATATATATCCGCAGTCAAATTCGTACAGAATGAAAATTGCCTAAAAGTCGATCGCAAATTATCCATACAGCAAAAACATGGCAACACTTTACGTCAACCCCCAAACAGGCAGCGATGCAGCAGCCGGCAGCCAATCGGCTCCATTCAAAACGATCGCCCGCGCAATCAGTCGCGCTGCATCAGGAACAGTTATTCAGCTAGCAGCGGGAACTTACAGCGCAGCCAGCGGCGAACAATTCCCCTTAGAAATTCCCTCAGGAGTCAAAGTAACCGGCAATGAAGCCAGCAAAGGAAGCGGTACTCTAATTCAAGGAAGCGGCAAATTTGTCAGTCCCACCGCTGCGAGTCAAAATATCACTCTACTGCTAGCAACTGATGCGGAGTTACGGGGAGTAACTGTCACCAATCTAGATATTCGCGGTACCGGAGTCTGGATGGAGTCAACTTCTCCTACTGTGGCTAACTGCACTTTTACGCTTTGTAAGCGCGAAGGTGTTTTTGCTACAGGTACTGCTAATCCTGGGATTCTAGACAACATATTTCTGGAAAACTCAGCCGCTGGGGTAATTATGGCTGGAAGTGCTAAAGGTGTGCTGCGGCGCAATCTTTTTCAAAATACCGGTTTCGGCATTTCTCTACAAGCTCAATCGGCTCCTTTGATTGTTGACAACCAAATTGTCGCCAATCGCTCCGGTATCGTTTTAACGGGGAACTCTAAGCCGGTTGTGCGGAAGAATCGCATTGAAAAAAATACCGAAGATGGTTTGACTGCGGTGGAAAAATCTCTGCCAGATCTTGGTACGGCTCAAGATTTAGGGGGAAATATTTTTGCCAACAATGGCGAATTTGATTTGCAAAATGCTACTGCGACTAAGATTTTTGCCCTGGGAAATCAGCTCAATCCTTCGCGAGTAAAAGGTTTATTTGAGTTGGGAAATGTGACGCCAACTCCAACTCCAACTCCGACTCCAACTCCGACTCCGACTCCAACTCCAACTCCTGGAGGTGTAAAGTTTAGCGATATCAGCACTCACTGGGCTAAGGATTTTATCGATCGCCTCGCTAAGATGAATATTGTTAACGGGTTTCCCGACGGCACTTTTAAACCTGATGAGAGTTTAACTAGAGCTCAGTATGCGGCGTTGTTGGCGAGGGCGTTTCAGTTGGCGCCGCGCCGTGAAGCAACGGTTTTTAAGGATGTGGCGGCAGATTTTTGGGCCCAAAGTGCGATCGTCAAAGCGAATCGAGGCGGGTTTTTGGTTGGATATCCCGACAGCACGTTTCGCCCGGAACAGAATTTGACTAAAGCTCAGGCGATCGTATCATTGGTAAACGGGTTGCAGTTGGCGGGCGGCAATCCTAATTCTTTGAGCGTTTATGCCGATCGGGCTTTAATTCCCAGTTTTTCCACCGACTCCATCGCCACCGCCACAGAGCGCAAAATCGTAGTCAACTATCCCGCCCGCGACAAGCTTTCCCCCGCCCGCGACATCACGCGCGCCGAGATATCCGCCCTCGTCTACCAAACTCTGGTAGCCACAAACCGCGCAGAGCCAATTAACTCTCCCTACATCGTCTAAAGGTACGTAGTTGCGCTTGGGCGCTCTCTTTGGTACGTAGTTGCGCTTCAGCGCTCTTTGGGGATATCGGAAAAAACGAAGATAGCAAAACAGCGAATAGTGAAGGAGAGAGCCAGGGCTCAGGCAACTACGTACCTAAAAAATAGCCCCTCTCCTCCGATCCCCATCGGACAATCTCCGCAAGTCTTGCTTTCCGAGCGTCCAAATCGTTTTATGATAAAAATATTAAGAAATTCAGCAATCTTTAAGGTTCCACTCTCAGATTATGGCTAAAATTCAATTCTCCCGGGGTATAGACGAAGATACTGTACCCGAAGTCCGCCTAACTCGTTCTAAAAGCGGAGCTCAAGGCACTGCCACATTTATCTTTGAAAATCCGAAATCTCTCAGCAACGATAGTACCCAAGACATTACTGGAATGTACATGATCGACGAAGAAGGCGAACTTCTGACTCGCGAAGTTAAGGCTAAGTTCATCAATGGTCAACCTGCGGGTTTAGAAGCTCTTTATCTGATGAAAAGTGCCGCTGACTGGGAACGCTTTATGCGTTTCATGGAACGCTACTCGGAAGCAAACGGCTTAGGATTTAGCAAGGCATAATAGATAGTTAATAATTGGTAGTTGGTAATTGGTAATTGGCCGATAGCCGATTGCTGGTTGCCGATTACTTACGACAAGAAACAATGACGCAAATTCCTCACCCCGATTTATCTAAAATAACCGTAAATTGCGCTATCATGACTGTTAGCGATACGCGCTCTGCTGACACAGACAATAGCGGTTTGTTAACGAAAAAATTGCTAAAAGATGCAGGTCACTCTGTGGTAGCTTACACTGTTGTTAAAGATGATGCTGCAAAAATTGTATTGCAAATGCAGGCGCTTGCCCAGCGCGAAGATGTGGATGCGATAGTTTTGAGTGGCGGGACGGGTATTTCTCCACGAGATACTACTTACGATGTGATGGAGAGTTTGCTCGACAGGATTTTACCTGGATTTGGCGAGATATTTCGGTTTTTGAGCTATCAAGAAATTGGTTCAAGGGCGATCGCATCTCGCGCTGTTGCAGGCGTGTATCAAGGCAAGTTAGTCTTTTCTCTTCCTGGATCTAGTAATGGCGTGAAACTAGCTGTGGAAAAGCTAATTTTACCAGAGTTAGTTCACTTGGTCAAGCAGTTGAGGGGTGGATGAGGGCGGAAGTTGCTTTTTTCACTGAGGGGAGAGATTGGCGGTCGATCGAGCTTTACAGTCGATCGACCGCTTTGTTGTAAGTTAAGAGCGATCGGCTACACTTCGATTTTATAATTGAGTTGATGTTCGTCACCCGGTAAGCCTCGAAAACCCCAATTGTGTTTCGGATTCTCAAAAATCGTGATTTCTAAATCCTGTGTGGAAATTCCAAACGGCTGTAATCGCTCAAACAATAAACGCATCAACTGCTTTTTCATTTCCACACTGCGTCCTTCAATCATGCTCACCTCAATGATAGTGTAACGTTCTGTGCGCGCTGTAGGATAAAAGAAATCAGAGGAGTCGAACAGAAAGAATCGATGTGAACGTTTATCCGGTGGATACTGGAGTGCATCTACGACACAGGAATTAATGACATCAGAGAGTTGGGGCTTAATGGGATGGAGATGCTCTCTCAAGCCGGATATTTTGACCTGTACCATAATTCTATGTATGACAACAACTCTCTATTAAAACCTAATTGCCGCGCTTGAATTTGTCAAGATCACATAAATTTAAGGGTGCCAATAAGTTGGTAGTGAGGACTTCAGTCCTCATAGTTTTATGTTTTCTGAGGACTGAAGTCCTCACTACCAACCTGGATCTGACATCATGCTATGAAAATCCCAGCAACCTTGTCTCCATTCATAGTCATGCGTGCCACAAATTCATCTCCACCATCTGCAAAACTCAGCTTCCACAAATAAATCTGAAAACCATCTTGTGTCAACTCACCAAAATAACTAATTGAATATCCATTTTGCAGGCGCGAACCGAGTTCATCGCTAACATTATCAAACATTTCTTGTGCAATTCCCGTTTTGTAGTCTGCATCGCCCACCGTGGTAAACAGCTCGTAATTTTTTGAGGCTGTGGCATCCAAAATAACCTGCAAACAATCAATGACCTTTTGAGGGGGGGCTGTCGGGTTCATGATGATATCCTTTTTTTAGGTTTCTCTCAACACGATATAGCTAAGACTGCTGTCTAAGTATTAATTTTACCACATTTGCGATCGCATCCAGTTTTAGAGCCTCATTGACCGCCAACATTTTTGACATTAAAATACAGTAGGGACACAGCACTGCCGTGTCCTACCCAAGCATCTCAAATACAGTCAACTAAAAACCGCTATATCGCCTCAGCAACAATAGTCCGGTGTCTGAGAGTATTGCAAGTGATTGTCGGCGCCGCAAAACCCGAATCAACCAAAGCCTGCTCAATATCCAACCCAAAATACTGATCCAAATAAGGCTCCGTACTCTTGAGCAAAGTCAAAATATAAGGAGGCATTTTGGCATAAACTTCCGACTGAGGATTCATATCCATAATTGTCAAATGTCCGCCAGCGCGTAGCAAACGCCTCGCTTCCCGGAATACTTCCTTAGAAGCTTTCTGGGGCAATTCGTGACAAACTAAACAAATAGAAACTAAATCAAAAGAAGCCGTAGCTAAACCAGTAGATTCAGCAGCAGCGTGCACCCAAGTCGGAGATTTTTGATTAGAAAATTCTGCTTCTCGCTGTTGAGAACGGTATTGAGCAACCGACAAAAAATAAGGCGACAAATCCACCCCAGTCATCTTTGCTTCCGGGTAAACATCCCCAAGCGCAAACGTACTCATTCCCACACTGCATCCCAAATCGACAATATCTTGCGGTGTTTGGGAAATTTGAGCTTTGACGATTTCGTGATAGCTAGCGCGGAGTTTAGCATCGCCTTCTGCACCCGCTTCTGGCCAAATTCCCGCATGAACTGCACGGGCTGCAACTTCAACTTCTGTGGCAGCTTCCCAACTCATATTACCTTTTTCGTAAGCGTGGAATGAAGTTAGATAATATTTCGGGTAAACCAAATCGGGATTTTCTACGCTGAGCAATTCTGCATCCCAATTTCGGGACAAAAGTGTTTGCGCTTCTTCTCGCCAATGCACTCCGATTTTTTCGGCTCTGTTTATCATCATTTCCCGCGCTTGGTGCTTGGCTAGAGCGGCCAAAGGTTTGATGGAGAGTACGCCATTTACTAAACGCGATGCTAATCCCGGAGTTTTGTTAACTGCAACAGTCATATTTTATTGTTTTCGATTTAGCGCTATCGATTTTAACACACTTGGGTCATTTTTACTTATTTGATATAAGGAAACTTTACAAGGTTCGTAGTGAGGAATGCGAGTCCTTTCTTGGATGCGGACTCGCATTCCTCACTACAAGCCAATCAAGGTTCGTAGTGAGGAATGCGAGTCCTTTCTTTGATGCGGACTCGCATTCCTCACTACAAGCCAATCTGTCCTTTCTTGGATGCGGACTAAAGTCCTCACTACGAACCAATCTGACTATTAGCATTAGATCTCAGATGAGATGGCCGGGAAATCTGGAATCGGATTTGTCGGAGTTGGAGTATTTGGAAGAACACTATCAAATATGGTTATTTAGGAGTTTGTTGTGAGCAAGTCAATTGTGGAATTGGTTGATAATTTGCCGGATTCTGGGATTACTGTGATGATGCTCAAATCCCTGGATTTTGTGGTTCCGGGAGAATGGAATAATTTATCTGGTTTTGATAATACTATTCGATCGCTCACAGGGGAAACCGATCGCGCTTTAGTGGAAAAAATTCGCGCCCGGGCGATCGAGCTTTACGCCAACTCCAACGAACCCTATCAAGGCGCAGTCAAGCTTTACCAGCTTGCAGACAGCGCTGACAGTGCCTTAGGAGCGACTGCTATGGCGAATAAAATCGGCGAAAAAATCGGCTTTCTGTCGTTTATGAGCCGCCTGACTCCCAAGGCTGACACCACTCAAACGATCGACTTATGCGTCAAAGTGGCGATCGAACTCATCGTCTTCTGCAAACTCAACAAAATTTCCCTTGACAACGTGGGAAGCTTTGCCAATTACTTATCAGAATACAAAAGCGAATCTCTAATGCGGATGGCTGCATTAGTATGCGCTGATGGCTTAATTCCCCTCGGCCCGGACTTTATCAAAGTAGCGCAAAATACCCTAAGCAGCTTAAATCCTGGAACCTTGCAGCAAAACTCAACCTTTCAAAACATCAGCAACCTAATTCCCGGCGCCAACAATGCCCAAAAATTCGGATTCGTGACAGCAACCTTCGCCTCAGCCCAAGGTTGGATGAACAATTTAGTGGTATCTCGCGGCTTAACTCCCGCCACAGTTTTAGGCAATCTCAAGCAATACGTCGATGTTACCGATGACAAATTGGATTATGTCGCCGCGTTTTTGGACATGACTACCAATTATTACGAGCATACCGGAATTCAGACGGTTGCTCGCCAATTGATCGATCGCGCTTACGCCGAAACATTATCCGCCCGGATTTCATTCAGTTGACAGTTGACAGTTGACAGTTGACAGTTGACAGCAACCTCTACCTGGAAGTCCGAGGATTGGAGCAATGAATCGTCTGATTTTAATTTCTCCCTAAAACGGAGACGCTTTCAATCAATTATTTCTGGTAATCTCGTGAGATTAATCAAATGCGAGGAGCTATTTCAGGCACCTCGCATCTTTCCAGGATTGCTTATTATCCGTCTTATAAAAATAGCTGGACAGGCAAGATGCCTATCTCACATTTTTGTTGTGGGATGGGCATCTTGCCCGTCCCCAAAATTAGAGCAACGCACTAGCCAATCAACTCAAAAATTCAAGCAAAAACAACAGTGCGATTGCCATAAACCAAAACACGATTTTGTAAATGATATCGAACCGCCCTTGCCAAAACAATCCGTTCTAAATCTTTACCTTTCCGAACCAAGTCCGACACTTCATCGCGGTGACTCACCCGCACAACATCTTGCTCAATAATCGGGCCAGCATCTAGATCGGGCGTCACATAGTGGGCTGTGGCACCAATAATCTTCACTCCTCTTTCATAAGCCCTTTCGTAGGGATTTGCACCCACAAACGCGGGTAAAAATGAATGGTGAATATTAATCACATTGGGGAATTTACTCATAAAATCTTGACTCAAAATCTGCATATATTTTGCTAAGACTACTAAATCAATGTTATATTTTTTGAGAGTATCTAACTGTTGTGCTTCTTGAATAGCCTTGTTCTCTTTATTAATGGGAATATACTCAAAATCGATACCATATTGTTCGGCAATGGGCTTTAACTTTTCATGGTTACTGATAATCAGGGGGATTTTCCCAGGCATTTCTTTAGAGCGTTCTCGCCAAATCAAATCTAACAAGCAATGATCTTGGCGGCTTACCCAAAGCGCAATCCGTCGAACTTCCTCAGAGAAATGTAATTGCCAATTTGCTTGTAAATCCTTGGCAAGTTCACTAAAAGCATCTGTCATGTCTTCAATGCTTAAGTCAAAACCGTCTAATTGCCATTCGAGACGACTTAAAAATAATCCTGCGGTAAAATCAGTATGGTGATCCGCGTGGATAATATTGCCATTATGGGAAGCGATAAAATTAGCAAGTAAGGCGACAAGCCCTTTGCGATCGGGACAGGAAATCAAAAGAGTTGCAGTAGGGCTAGTCATGATCTAATGGCAAGGGTATTAATTTTTAATTGATTATATCAGGTCGGTCGTCCTATGGAGCATCTCAGTTTTACTTTTGTAGTGCTGTCGCGAGCTGGTGACAGCTTGCACTGTAAAAAATGATTTTTGTTAAAATGAGATGTTTCCGGTTTGATGTCTGATATTTAATTGCCAGTGAGCTCCAGGTAAGCATCGCGAATTAAATAATTTACACATATTTGTGGGATGGGCGTCCCGCCCGTCTAGAAAGGACGGGCGGGACGCCCATCTCACAAGAACAATAAAAACTGTAAGTTATTTAATTTTCATTCGTTAGTATCAACTTTCTACGCGACTGCGGCACTATCCGGCAGGGGTTTAAACCCCTGCTTCATACATAGCGAAAGTCGGTTTCAACGGACTGATTTTAAACATAAATTAAGGAGAGTAAGAGCGCAATTTCATAAAATAGTGGCTGTTAATTTGTGGGGTGTTTTAATACTACCAGTCCGTTAAAACGGACTTTAGCTAAAAGCCCCGTGGGTTTAAACCCCTGGCGGGCTTTCATAAGGACGAACTAACTGACTTTTAGGTAAATAGAAATATTCAAGTTTGCACCGAAAACTCCTCCGGTTCAATTCCCCAGTTTACCCAACGAATTGCTTCTTGTGCAGAGGTCACATTTGGAGGAACTCGCAGCGCATGAACAAACCCCGTACTCGGACAGGTCATTTTTAACAAAAAAACTGGTAATGGCATCCCATCGGCGTCGAAATCGTCCTCAAAATCCATTTTTAACAGGGTATATTCCTGCCAAGTGTCTAACTCTGTGGCTGCTAGTTCTTGACAAATACGATCGCACCCGATGCCCTGAATTAACGCTCGCCGAACCTCTGCGTTGTGCTCCTTCAACAGCCATTTAGACTGCCACTCGCGGGGTTGCAGGCGGCCGTACCATTCGGGTAAAATCACGCCGTGATAGGCGTAAATCGCCAAACCGTCGGCAAATTGTACGGCGGGTGCTGCTTCCGGCGTGCAAGCGGTGGTTGTTGTCTGCGGAAAGTGCGATCGGCTTTTCGCACACTACACAAACTTTGTCATAGGGAAAAATCCAGCCGCAAGTCTTGACAAGCGATTGAAAAATTGTCCAGATATTGCCGTAGGAGTGCGCGCAATTCAACACAGAAATGCAAAAATCTAACAAACTCCCGCCACTAGCCCACAATTCCGGTTGAATGCAATTATCTAGTTGTTTGTTGAGATGGGTGTAGTGCAAATACCGGGCCCGCTGTCCCCTTAAATCGATCGGCAATTTGCTCGCTATTTCCATCGCTAAATGATCGCGCAGGGGACTCCACAGTTGGCTTTGCAGTTGGGTGTAAAGTTCATTTTCGAGTTGATTTTGCAGTTGACGTTTTAGCTGGTTTTCTAGTTGTCCGCGCAGACAAGTCAGCAGTTGTTTTTCAAGTTCGCTGCGAAGTTTGCTCTCTAATTGGCTCCGCAGGTGACTCCTGGGCTTGTCTGCGTGGCTGGCGATGATGTTAGCGGCTTGGTAGGGACGATCGCAAAAAATGATTTCCGGTGCTGGTTTGCCGATCGCCCTGTAAGCTAATGTAATAGTTTCCGCAGCTTGAGAGCGATCGATCGGGCCAGTCGAAAGTGCGATCGCCTTCCACTTGTCGCGATAAACTCGAATCAGAGCCTCTTGTGCTGGCGTGAGTTTTTTAACCTTAGTCTGCGACATACCTCCAGCCTTGGGGTTCGTATTCGCGCTGAATCCGCACCATCCAATTACCTTCAGGAATTGCGATCGCTTTGTGCTCTTCGTGACTCAATAAAGCTGTCGGCGAAAGCACTCGCAAGTACAGGGTGCCGTCTTTTTCGTACAGTTCAGCTTGCCCCTCAATAATCTGGTGAGAATGTCCGGTGACTTCACCTTCGGCGAGGGTGAGGTGAGGTTTTTTGTCACCTTGGATTTGCGGTACGGGGGTGAGAATTACGTCGCCTTGGCGAATGGGTTGCATAGGTTTTTATTAATTTTGGTTGGTGGTTTTGGTAAGTCGATCGGGCTTTTCTACCACTATTTTATACTACATTGGTAATACAGGAGCGTCAAGGGTGGCAATCCATGTTCCATAAGTCTTTGCTGTACTGATAGGGGTTAGGTTCGAGGGTGAAAGTGCGATCGACAATAGAAATGCTATAATTGATGCCAGTTTCGAGAAAGTCGCCTGGGTGGGGGCGGGTTTATAGATATTGTCGGTGTGAATGAAAGATTGTTGGTGAAACCCGCCCCTACATGAATTACGGTTAATTTACAATGAGCCAAGTAGATTATACTGCAATGGGCGATCGAGAATTGAAGCGTTATTTCCTGAAAAATCGCGGGGATAAAGCAGCACTGCAAGCTTACTTAGACAGGCGGAAAGAGCGATCGAATTCAATCATCACGAAAGTGGGAGATCCGGATTTCGATACTAAGATTGAGGCAGCCATTCGCCAGCAAATGAAAGAATATAAAGATTAGTCTTCAGTCCCTCGCTCGCTCGGACATTGTTTGTATAGATGCGGTTTCAACCGCCGACTCTTATCAACGAGGTTTCTAACTTCCCCAAAACTTCAAGTTTGCATCGAAAACTCCTCATAATCGACATCCCAATTTACCCAACGAATCGCTTCCCTCGCAGATTGCATATCGGGCGGAACTCGCAAAGCATGAATGAATCCGGTGCTCGGACAAGTCATTTTTAACAAATAAATTGGCTCTTTTTCATCGGTATCGAAGCCATCAATATCAGCATCGATTCTTAGCAGCGTGTATTCTTGCCAAGTATCTAAATCTGTTGCTTGCAATTCTTGGCAAATTCGATCGTAACCAATTCCTTGAATTAACACTCGCCTGAGTTCGGCATTTTCTTCTTCTAAAATCCAGGTAGCTTCCCATTGATTGGGGTGAATTTGTCCGTATTTTTCGGGCAAAGTTACGCCGTGGTAGGAGTAGAGTTTGTAACCGTCGCTAAATGCGATCGCGCTTTCCCCTTCTGCGTGGAGGCGGTACTCGCTGTCGAGGCAGAGTTTGGTTGGGCGATCGCACACATAGCAGACATTTTCAAAGGTCAAAATCCAGCCACATTCTACTAAAATCTGTTTGAGGCATTCCAAAGCTTTTTGTGCCTCTGGCTTCAAAACAATGCCCAAGGCAGAAACACAAAATTCAGCAACAGTGACAGCATCAACGGCATATCTCGGATTAACTATCGACATTAAGTGGTTCTTATAGTTAGAAAAGTCTGCTCTTAATTGTTGTTTAAGCTGTTCCTCCCATCTAAGAAAATATGAAGAAGATAGCTGCTGGAATTCTGTTGTGAATGTTAAAGGTAATAGTGGATCTTTTACTTGTTTTTTAAGTTGATCGATCAAATCATTATTATTAGATTTTTTCAACATGGGTAATTGTACTAATGCAGAGTGAGGGCCACTGCAAAAAGTGATTTCAGGGGCTTCTACACCGAGGAGTTCGTAGCCAGCTTTAAGGGCGGCTGCGGCTTTGCGGTAAGAGATGGGTTCCGTAGAGTGGGCAAGAGTTCCCCACGAATTCTCATAGGCTTCTATGAGAGCCTTCTGTTCAGGTGTAAAGTTTACATACAAAGAAGTCAAATTAGTCAGAGATTGCAGCAGTATGATGTCTGATATTCGATTGGAGTCCAGATTCAGATAAGTCAAATTTTTCAGAGATTGTAGCGATGTGATGTCTGATATTTGATTGCCCATCAGATCGAGATGAGCCAAATGAGTCAGAGATTGCAGGAGTGTGATGTCTGATATTTGATTGTAGCTCAGATTCAACTCAGTCAAATGAGTCAGAGATTGCAGTGGTGTGATGTCTGATATTTGATTGTTGTCCAGATTCAACTCAGTCAAATGAGTCAGAGATTGCAGTGGTGTGATGTCTGATATTTGATTGCGGTACAAATACAGCCTAGTCAAATTAGTCAGAGATTGCAGTGGCGTAAGGTCTGATATTTGATTGTTGCACATAGACAGCTTAGTCAAATTAGTCAGAAATTGCAGTGGCGTAAGGTCTGATATTTGATTGTTGTCCAGATTCAGCTTAGTCACATTAGTCAGAGATTGCAGTGGCGTAAGGTCTGATATTTGATTGTTGCCCAGCGATAGCTTCTTCTTTTTCCTACTTGACAGTATGCGGTTCGCTTCATTAATATCAGAAGTCCCAGCATAATTTAACAACATTTCAACAGTATGTCTGGCTTCGGGAGAAAGGCTTTTTTTGTGCAAGCACCAATCGGCAAAGCTGCTGAATTCTGCGGGATTGGGCTGTTGTTCTGACATGGCAATAAGATTTTAAATTTTTTACGAAAATAAGAATTCTTGGTCAACTTTTCCTCTAAACCCCAGAAATCCCGCGCCGAAACTCCTTAACAGCTTCAATCCTTGAAGCCATCAGCAAGCACCGAGACAGCAGGTTAATATCTAAATCTGGCAATATTTCACTTTGAGCAATTTTTTCATAGCCGTGCGATCGCAAATGATACAGACCAAATAATCCATCCTCCCAAAACCAAACTTCCGGTACTCCCAAGGCTTGGTAGCGATTCAACTTGCTCTCTCCCCCACTGGTAAATACTACTTCGATGGCAAGATCGGGGGTTTTACCTGTTGATTTTCCAATTAAAAAAGATTCATCAGCTTGTACTGAGACTTCCTGTCCTTTCTCTTGAGTAAAGCTACCCAAAGGGTTAAACTCGATGTCTTTTTCCACAAAGTAGTCCATCAGCAGACCTGCGATCGTCCTGCTGAATGATTCGTGTTCTTGCGAAACTGCCAAAATTTCTACCTCGCCTTTGAAATAAAACAGTCTGATACCGGGGGAGTCGGAGAATCCCTGTTCGATTAGTTTAAATTGTTGCCAATCAATCCCGGAGTGAGTTAACCGTTGGTCTTTGGGCTTATCTAATATTAGTGTCATGGCGCGACCTCCTTTAACTATTATATTATCCTAGAAATGCGGCAACCGAAACCCGATCGCGCCCAGCAGCTTTCGCGCGATACAGCGACTCATCGGCGATCGCAATTAACGTCGCCGGCTGCGACATCGGCGCCGGAATGCAGCAAGCCACACCCAAACTCAGCGTGACATATTCGCTGACAGCAGACTGCGCGTGAAGTATCTGCAAATCCCGCACCTGTTGGGCGATCCTTTCAGCAACGCAAGCCGCACCTTCAATATCCGTATTCGGCAAAACTACCGCAAATTCTTCTCCACCGTAACGCGCAACTAAATCAGCCGATCGCTTTACCGAACACTGCAAAATCTGCGCCACTTGCCGCAAACACTCATCCCCTGGTTGGTGGCCGTAAGTGTCGTTGTAAAGTTTGAAGTAATCGATATCGCACATAATCAATGACAGCGGCGCTTCTTCCCTCGCCAAACGCCGCCATTCCGTATCGAGATAATCATTAAAAAAGCGGCGGTTTCTTACCTCAGTCAAACTGTCGTAAGTTGCCAAATACTGCAAGGCTCGATTCACTGTTTCTAACTGCCGTTTCTGCTGCTGCAACTGGCGGTTGAGCACCGTCAACTGCTGTTCGGCTGCGTGGGTTCTGAGCAAATTTCTGACCCTCGCCAACAGTTCCCTCTCGTCAAAAGGCTTGGAAATATAATCGTCAGCACCAGCATCCAAACTTTCGATCCGAGCTTCCATGCCCGATCGCGCTGTCAAAAAGATTACCGGAGTCGAACTCAACTCCGGCGTCTTCCGAATCTCCTTGAGCAAATCCAGTCCGTTTTGTCGGGGCATGATTTGGTCGCTCAAAATCAAATTTGGCTGCAAACTTTTGGCTTTTTCTAAACCTTCAACCCCGTCTCTTGCCACCGCAACTCGATAGTACGGACTCAATAAAGTTTGGAGGTAAGCCAGCAGAGAATAGTTGTCTTCTACTACCAGCAACAGCGGTAATTCTCGGCTGTCAGCCGTCAATTGTCCGCCATTATTTTTGTCGTCACAACTGTTAGAGTCCGGGAGCGGGGCGATCGCCCCAACATTTCCCGCGTCTGAGCAGCCAAATTCACTCATCCCTGCCAATTGGACGATCGCGCTTACCAACAGATTCGCCTCCACCGGCTTCGACAAATGCCTCTGAAACCCCGCAGAGAGGGCCGATGCCGAATCCTCCTCACGGACGCCTCCCGTCAGGGCCACCGCCGGCAGCAGTTCCCTTTGCTCGGACATTTCCATGGCTCTGATGCGGCGGATCAAATCGGAGCCGTCTGTTTCCGACACCGCCATATCGCTTACCAACACGTCGGGCCGCGACTGTTCCAACTGCGCCATCGCTTCGCAAGCGCTACCCACCGCTGTTACCTTGGCTCCAAATGCTTCCAGGGCAGTTTTGAGAAATTCCCGAATCTCGGCGCTGCTTTCAACTACCAGCACTTGCTTTCCGGCTAAGGGTTTGGGAACCGATTCCGCGTGGTTTTCGGTGCGGCCGATCGCGCTTTTGCGATCGTCGCGCGAATTGTTGCTGTGCGCTACGGGTAGCAGCACCCCAAACGTCGTCCCCATACCCAGGCCGGGACTGGAAGCCCAAACAGTTCCCCCGTGCAATTCCACCAAATGCCGCACAATTGAGAGCCCCAACCCGAGCCGATTTTGTTCCTTCGACTGAAAGCTATCTCCGGGGCGGAAGTAGTCAAAGATGTGCGGCACAAATTTGGGTTCAATCCCGCAACCGCTGTCGCTGACCCGAATCAAGGTACCCGACTCTGTAGGCTCGATCCGCACTTCAACTGGGTCTGGTGTCGATTCTGGGGTGAATTTGATGGCGTTGGCCAGGAGGTTCCAGACTATTTGCTGCAAGCGCTCTACATCGGCCACAACGTAGCTGACGCCCGGGTAGAACTGTGTTTCTACGCGGAGGTTTTTGGCCTCGGCGGCGGGGCGGACGGTCTCAATAGCCGATTCTATGACAGATGGGAGGTGAACCCGAGCCAGGTTCAGGCGGACTTTCCCCCGCAGCAGCCGACTCAAATCGAGGAGATTGTCTATTTGGCGGTTTTGCAATTTGGCGTTGCGCTCGATGATTTCCAAAGCGCGGTTGGTGGTAGCTTCGTTTAACTTGCGCGATCGAGCTAGCTGCACCCATCCCAAAATCGCGCTCAGGGGCGATCGCAGTTCGTGTCCCGCAATGCCCAAAAAATCGTCTTTGGCGCGGTTGACTGCGGCTTGGGCTGCTTCTACGGCTTTGCGATCGGTGATGTCAAATCCGATCGCCAAATACTGACAGGGTTTCCCGTTAAAGTCCAAAAGCGGAACTACTGCTGCATACACCCAATAATCGCTGCCATTCTTGGCTTGGTTCTTCATTTCTCCTTGCCAAACTTCATTTTTGGCAACTGTTGACAGCAGATTTTTGATTAATTCCGAAGACTTATATTCCGAATGGAGGATGCAAAAATGGCTGCCTATTAGTTCAATACGCGAATAGTTAGAGATGCTGCACAGTCGATCGCTGACATAATTGATAATTCCTCGGGCGTCGGTTCTCACCGCCAGTGCCGATTGGTCGATCGCTACTTTAAAATCTAAACCTTCTTGCAGCGACGAATCTAGTTCTTTTATCGTAGAAATTTGACTGAGGCGATCGCGCCGCTCCTGGCTCCGCTCTTGAATTTCCATTGCTTCTATTGTCCCCTGATGACTGACACCTAATCTACTCGCATCCTGATTAATTATCACTGTTTTTTCCGCACCGGCAGGTGTAATATTTTGTATATTTTTATTTTCATGAATGCTCGGCAAACAGCACATCCACTCAGGAGTCATACCATTTGAGATTCGAGATTTTAGATGAGGAATGAACAAGAACTATCGGGGTTGGGGATAGCTGCCTACAGTGGCACTATTTTGGAAAACTGGAGTCACCTGAAATTTTATTTGAAGTTTAGACTAAAATTGGTCAATCTGAAGACAGATTTTCTCAGATCTGCCCGCTGGGCCGCTGGCTGCAAAAACCCAACTTTTTTCTGAAAATTACCCTGCCGCATCTGGCACAAAATCTCTGCCCCAGGCTTTCGACTCTCCCGCATTCTGCCTCATCTCCACATCCCAGATATATTTGCAGGGCTTGACAGTTCCCAAATAATTGGCTGAGAAATGGCTAACAAAGTCTGTGTTTTGCGATCGTCAGCAACTTCAGTTAAATTATTTTCTCCTACCTCTTGACAGGTCTGTAAATGTTTTGTATTATAAAATGTAATACGACATTTAACCAAAGAGCAGCCCAACTGCATTAACGCACTCAACCATTAAAAGTTTGAGGAAAAGTTTCTGTGAATTTATCTATGAATTTAGACTTAGTACGCGAGCAATTTGAACAAAGAGCATTTGATTATGACGGTTTAATTCCCCGCCTCATTCCGCAGTATCGCGAGCAACACGAAATAATATTGCAATTAATTGATTTTGAAACCCATGCCAACATAAAAGTTCTAGATTTAGGTGCGGGAACTGGCATACTGTCTGCAATGATTTTGCAAGCATTTCCTCAAGCAAAAGTCACAGCCTTCGACATGGCGGAAAATATGCTAAAAGTTTGTCAAACTAACTTATCCGCTTTCCAAGAACGCCTGACATTGCAGCAGGGAAACTTCGCCGAAGATGATTTCGGCAGCGGCTACGATTTAGTAGTTTCAGGGTTGGCAATCCACCACCTCGACGGCGAACAAAAAAAACAGCTATTTCACAAACTTTTTCACTCAATGAATGCCGGGGGAATCTTGCTAATCCGAGATATTGTCACAGGTGCTACCCCAAAGCTAACCGAGCAATACGAACATTTGTGGCGGCAGTACATAAAAGCTAATGGAGAAGACGATGCAGCGTGTTTTAACAGCTATCTAAAAGAAGATATTCCTTCCTCTGTGGAAGAGCAAACAAAGTGGCTAGCAGCAGCGGGTTTTGCAGACGCAGCTTGCCACTGGCGCCATCTCAATTTTGCTATTTTTGGCGGAATTGTCCCAAGGTAGAAGGCAAAGTTTTTCTAAAAAAAATACCCCTTAATAAAGGTACGTTGTTGGGCTTTAGCCCTCTTTCGACATATATATAAAGAGGGCCCAAGCCCAACAACGTACCTATCTCTTTCCCAACAATAAAACCACGCTGCTTCTTAAGGGGGATTTAGGGGGAGTGAGATTCAGCTATAAACGAGAGATACAAAAAAAATCATACTTGAGTTGACCGCATAATTTCACTCAATCCCTCTCCCAGTAAAAACAGATTAAATAAACCCGATATACCCACAAAATAACTCAATAAATTAAGTAAAAGGATGAACGATTCCCGATTAATAAAAATTAGCCGATATCTCAGCAAACACCTGCGCCACGCGCCCTCGCGCATCGGCATTCAACTCGCGCCGGGGGGCTGGATTGCTGTTAGCGAACTCCTCGATGCTTGCCAAAAAAATAACTTTTCTGTTCAGCTTTCCGAACTCAAGGAAGTAGTCTCCCAAAACGACAAACAGCGCTTTTCCTTCGACTCGACAGGCACTCTAATTCGGGCCAACCAAGGACACAGTATAGACGTTGACTTGCAGTTAGAACCTGCTGTTCCCCCAGATATTTTATATCACGGAACAGGTAAGACTGCCGTCGAGTCTATTCTCAGTGAAGGAATTCGGAAAATGTCGCGGCATCACGTTCATTTGTCGGCGGACATTCAAACAGCCCGTAAAGTAGGTGCCAGACACGGCATCCCGGCAGTCTTGATTGTAGATACCGCAGCAATGCAATGCGACGGCCATACATTTTACTGTTCGGATAACAAAGTTTGGTTGGTAGATATGGTGCCGCCCAATTATCTAAAAGTATATTGAGAAAATCCTGTTTGGTTCTAGCAAGTGTGCGGCAAATATTTTAAAATAAGAGTAACTAGGAGTTTTACAAGATGAGTGCGGAAGATATGGGCGATCGCGACAACAATTTTAATCAAAACAACCCTCAAAATCGAGGGCTGCTAGGATCGGGCTGGCGACCTCTCTACCGTCAATTTGATTGGGAACACCTGCTGCACTTAGCATCTAGCGACCCTGTAGAACTCGCTCAAAAAACTTTAGATGCAGCCAGCGATATCGCCGATGCCATGGGACGACACCAGTATACTTGGTGGGCGAATATCTTAAATGTATTTTCGGAAAATACTCGCTACGAAATAGACGAGTTTTGGGATTACATTACTCCGCAGCCAGTTTACCCGGATTACCGTTACAAAGATGTTTTAGTCACCGAAACGCCTGTTGTTCAATTGGTCAGCCGCGCTAGCATTCCCATCGACTACGTTCTCAACAAACTCCAAGAGATTGCTGTTTTCAAAGTTCTGGATTTGCTGGGGAAACCGGATGTGATTACCCAGTTTTTTATGGAACGGCATTTTTCTTATCCGCGGGAGCGATTTGTTAGCTGGGAACGCTTGGAAGTTTTGGGTACTGTTTATGCTTATTGGGGACAAGCAGGCTGCTGGCTGCAAATTGACAGCTACGACAGGGGTCGGCGGTGCTACACTCTGATCTGCAAAGATATTGCGCCGTTAGTTAGCAAGGCTACTTATAATTTAGCGGTGATTCTCAGCGGGTACAAAAGCCGTGTCGGACAGGTTCACAGTTACTTCCCTATTCGGACTTTTTCTGCGGAAGTTCAAAGTTTTACTGATACTGTTCAGCAGGCAATTCTCGACCAAAATCAGTTGGCTGTGTTGGTTAGTGGCGAACCGGGGACTGGCAAAACTGCTTGGACTCAAGCGGTAGCAAAGGAGATTTTAGTGCCGCTGGGTTATGTGATCTTTATCTTAGATCATGATGCTGTGGAAAATTTTGTGCCGCCGAGTTATTTGGAGCGGATTTGCATTATTATCAACGAGGCTGATAATTTGGCTCAAGATCGATCGACCGCAGCGGCCCAACGCAGTAACAAAACTGAACATATTTTGAGTTTGCTGGATGGAACTCTGTATCAAAGCGTGATGGACGAGCACGGGATTCAATTTCAGCAGAAACTCGTAGTGTTACTCACTTGCAACACGATTGAAAGATTAGATCCTGCGATGCTGCGGAAAGGAAGAGTGGATTTTACCAGTGAATTTACGCACAAATTTGTTTGACGAGGCACGTAAAGTCTCACACACTTTGGGCGATTCACGAAGAGGGATAGCATTGCCGCGCGTACTGCTGCGCCACCTCAAATGTTGAATAATTATGAGGAAATTTCCTGAATGTCAAAGTTTCGGGAACAATTTATTAAGTACCTATGGACACATCCCCTAAAAAATGATATTACTGATGGGTGAGACCCTCCAAGGGTATCACCCAAAACAGCCAATCAGGGGAAGAGTGTTTTAGGTCTGAAATAGATTTTTCAAACTTGACAGCTATGGAGGAAATCCCAAATCGTGCAAACTAAGCCAGTTAAGCAAGAAATTCGACTGGGAAGGTATGCCGGGGGGAAAATCCCGATCGCCCACCAACCCCCTGATGCAGCCATGTCCGAAAATAAAGAGGGATTTCGGCGGTTTGTGGAGCGCTCCGCCGACGCCGTGGCAATGGTAGATTGTGAAATGCGCTATCTGTCGGTTTCTCGTCGCTGGGAAACAGATTGCGGGTTTGGTGGCGGTGAGGCCCTTGGTCGGTCTCATTGGGAATTGTTCCCAAATCTCCCGGAATATTGGCACCAAAATGCTCGCGCTTGTTTGGCGGGAGTTTTGGAATATAGCGAGTTTGTCGTAGGGCAATCGCCCGTATCTGTAGCAGGAAAAATCGAAGTTGGGGTCAGCGCTTCGGAAAAATGGGTATTTTTGCCGTGGAAAAATAACGAGGGTGCGATCGGCGGTTTGATCCTGTTTGCCGAAAAGATAACAGAAAGAAATTTCTACAATATATGGAGGCCCGGTGGCAAAAGCCAGCAGTTAGAAACAAAACTACAACTAACTCAAAATGCCCTCGACAATGCTGCTGATACAGTTTTTTTTACCACCTCCGACGGTCAAATTTGCTATGCGAATAAAGCGGCTTGCGATCGAGGAGGTTACTCGGAATCGGAACTGCTAAACCTGAGATTGAGCGACATCGATTCGCAATTGTCAGCATCGGATTGGCCAGATCGCTGGGTTGAACTCAAGCAGCAAAACAACCTTACTTTTGAAACCAGTTATAGAACTAAAAACGGCACCAGTTTTCCCGTCGAAGTTCAAGTCAATTATTTAGAATACGACGGCTGCGAATACTGCTGCACGATCGCCCGCGACATTTGGGCTCGCCTCGCAGCAAAATCTGCGCTTTTAGAGGCAAAAGAGCAACTTCAAGCCGTCTTGGATGCGGTGCCCGGATTAGTTTCTTGGGTAAGTTCCGATTTGCGCTACTTGGGAGTAAACCGACATTTAGCTTCCGCTTACCAAATGCCTGCGGAACTATTTACAGGTAAAAAAGTAGGTTTTTTAGATACAAGTCCCAAATTTAACGACTTAGTATACGATTTTTTTGTCGGCTCGAACCATAAGACCTCTCAAGAAGTAACAGCGAGCATCAGAGGAGAAAATAAAACTTATTTAATTGTGGCTCAAAAATATCAAAAAAATACGGCAGCAGTATTTGTGGGATTGGACATTACAGAAAGCAAACAGTCTTTGTTGGCTTTGCAAGAATCGGAAGAACGCCTGCGCCAGCAAGCGGCAAAATTAGAGCGGACGCTGTTAGTTTTGCAGCAAACTCAAACTCAACTGATTCAAACAGAAAAGATGTCATCTCTAGGGCAGTTGGTAGCAGGAATAGCGCATGAAATCAACAATCCAGTTAGTTTCATTTCTGGCAACGTCAGCCACGCCACTGGCTACATTCAAGAACTGCTGCGTTCGATCGACCTTTACCAAAAAAATTATCCCGATCCAGCTCCGGAAATTCAAGATTTGATGGAAGAATTAGACTTAGACTTCATCAAAAAAGACATACCAAAACTGCTAAATTCAATGAAAGTCGGTTCGGAGAGAATTCGGGATGTTGTGCGATCGCTCCGCTTGTTCTCGCGTACTGACGAACCTGAAATGAAGCCTGCGGATATCCATGAAGGTTTGGACAGCACTGTGCTGATCTTGCAAAATCGCCTCCAAGCTAAAGGGGGACGGCCGGGTATTTCTCTAGTTAAGGAATACGGGAATTTGCCGCGAGTCCGCTGCTATCCGGGACAGTTAAATCAAGTGTTCATGCACTTGTTGACAAATGCGATCGACGCTTTGGAAGCAGAGGGAAGAAATCCGGAAAAGTATGGTACAATCCAAAATCAGTCTTTGCTGTCTGCCGGTAGCTCGGGAACTGAAATATTCAATCCCGAAATTCGGATTCGGACAGAAGTGATAGGGGAGAGCGAAGTGGCGATCGCCATTAGCGACAACGGCCCTGGAATGACTGAAGAAGTTCTCTGCCGTATCTTTGACCCTTTATTTACCACTAAATGTCAGGCCACGAGCACAGGTTTGGGATTGGCAATATCCCAACATTTGGTAGTAGAAAAGCATGGTGGTGACTTGCTGTGTATTTCTCGTCCGGGAGAGGGAACTGAGTTAATCGTTAAAATTGCGATCGGTAACGATTAATCGATTCGATCCAAACCTGGAATTATTTGAGGGTGCTTTTCCTATCAGAATGTGGCGACTAAGGACTAATGTTTTTTCACTAAGTTTTGTAGGTGCGTCAGGAATGAATCTTATACGAGATACCAATCATTTTTTGCCTGAGGCACCCTACAAAATCTACAATCTAAAATCTAAAATAATATGGTAATTGAATGGCTGAGATTTAAAGTACCTCGCGAAAAATGGGAACAGTTTATTCTGCGAGATGAAGAAGTTTGGACGGCCGGACTCAAAAGTTTTCCCGGTTATTTGGGCAAAGAAGTTTGGGTGGATGCGGTGGAAAATGAGGTGCTGATGTTGATTCGCTGGGAAACTAGGGAACAGTGGAACTCGGTGCCGCAAAGCACAATCGATGAGTTGGATGCTAAAATGGGGGATTTGCAAATGCCGATCGTCGAAAGTCGCGAATATCAAGTTCGCAAGTTTTTGCATTAGTATCGCAACTCGTACAATCATCGCAGTGTTTGGTATTTGGTATAAAGGGCGATCGCTCTTTCATTTTAGGCGATCGGTCGTCAGAAACAAGAAAGGGCGATCGCACTCCGTACAATGATCGCAGTGTTTGGTATTTGGTGTGAAGGGCGATCGCTCTTTATTGACTATTTGATGCGATTACTCTGGTGGTTCAGTACCTAAAGGAGCTTGATGACGGTGACGAATGTGTATTATCGCGACGGTATCGCCCTCCACCACAAACAGAATCCGATGGGTTCTTCCTTTACCAACCCACAGTTGTCGAATTTCCCGACCAATTATGGCAGCTTCGGGTGCAACTGAGCAACGGTAAGGAAACTGCTGCAAGGATGCGATCGCGTCTTGGATATCGTAGTACCACTGATTTGCGATATCAGCACTCAGATAATCGCACATCCAACGGTAGGCGGTTTCAATTTCTTGAAAGGCAGGTGGCTGAATTAGAACTTGATAACTCATAGACGGGGAGGAATGTTGAACTGCTGTTGTAGCGCTGTCATGGCTTTCTCGGCTGGGATTCCTTCACCTCGATCGAAGCTTTCGATCCCTTTGCGGATGCCGATGATAGCTTCGAGGTAGTCGATACGCTCTAGCAGTTGTTCGTAGGTATTGAGTTGGGGGTGTGGAGGCGATTTGAGCGATCGCACCAAACTGAGAAGATCCGCAAGCAGTTCGTCAGGGGTGCTATCGATTTCTTGGATGAGGAGTTCTTTGATAGTCATCGCGGCATCTCAGGAGGATTGATACTTTGATTATAACAAGTGTCGATCGCTCTTTTTTAACTCAAGCATCGCGCTCCGTACAACGATCGCAGTGTTTGGTATTTGGTATGAAGGGCGATCGCAACTCGTACAATATCACACTGTTTGGTATAATGTTATAACTGAATCTAAAACATAGACAGAGATGATTAATCTGATTCAAGAGCGTGCGACTCAAGAGCAACTTGAAGAAATGTTAGAAATCCTTAACAGTTATATTAAACTAGCAGTGGATATCGAACGGGGAATTTTGGCAGGTGGTGGAGAACTTCACGCTGATTGCGAAGCTGTGTTGCTTGAAAATGGAAGCAAACAGGTAGATATTTGGGGAGCAGATTGGTATCCGCTGACAGAAGAGGTAGGATATGAATCTCTAATCAATATCCGTCCCCGTCAAAACAATCGTTCGATGGAAATTCAAGATCCGATGATTCGAGAACAAGTTGCTCAGATCGTTCAACAGTTATTAGGAGGATTATGAGAGATTGGAATGCTTTAAAGGAACGCTATTTGCGAGACGAATTACCCATTCGTTTGGGAAATTTAGCATCGAATTTGGCACGAATTAAATCTCGATGTCAAAATGTAGCTAATGGCGCAATAATTGAAAGTCTGCTGCAAGAAAGTAAGCTGTTTATTGAATGGACTGCTCAAGATGCAGAGATAGAAATAGCTGCTGAGTTAGTTGAGTTGCAGATTCAGTTAGCTTGCTGGCAGTATTCTTGGGCAGGGATTTGGGAGGATGCGGAACAACGAATGAGGGTTGGAGAAGAGGGAAGGATTTGGTCAGAAAAAGTGCTGAATATGTCGGGTTTATTGGCTGGGAATTAGATAAATGCGATCGCTCTTTCATTTTAGGCGATCGGTCGTCAGAAACAACAAAGGGCGATCGTTCTTGATGCGCGATCGGGCGAGATCCTTCATCCTTACTCTGGCGATATTAAAATCCAGGATTCCAACTCAAATGGCTGAACTGATTTAATACGCTGGAAATCTCGATCTGCTGTCACTAAGGTGAGTTGATGCTGGAGTACAACGGCGGCAATCCACAGGTCATTTTCGCCGATGCCCAATTGAGTCATGTTGGTTCTACGGCGCTGGGCTTTGTCTTTTGGGGCGTAGCGATCGAAAACTGCCGCTTTGAGGTTGCCGTAAATTTCGGCGGTTGTTTCGTCGATGGGGTAGATGTATAGCCCAAGCAGAAAGCGTTGAACTAGGGCAAGATTAGCCTGTCGTTGTTGCGATCGCGCGGCCATGTCAATCAGTTCACCCTTGACAATGGTGCAGGTGGCGATCGACTCATCCCCAAGGTTGGCAAGGCGATCGAGTATTTGAGTGTTGCCTAGTAAGGCATAGCTACAATGGTTGGTATCTAGGAGAAACATTATTCAAAGGGATTGGGGCTGTAGTCAAATTGTGCTTCACCGCGTGAATTTTGGACGGCTTCTAGACATTCATGGAAGTCGTCGCCTGACCAAGTGCCGATTGTCTTGAGGTGAGCGAGGAAGGATTTAGCAGATGTGATAGAAGGTTTGGTGGAGAGAGATTTCATGAAGCTGAGGGCTTCGACAAGCCTTGTGCTGGGCAAAGCTTCGATTGCTTCCAAGAGTTGTTCTTTGATGGTCATAGGGTGTGCTGGGGTTCTTGACTTACGGGCGATCGCTCTTTCATTTTAGGCGATCGGTCATCGGAAATAACAAAGGGCGATCGATCTTGGTAGAATCATCGTACTGTTTGGTATTTGGTGTGAAGGGCGATCGCTCTTTCGTTTTAGGCGATCGCTCGTCAGAAACAACAAAGGGCGATCGCTCTTGATGCGTGATGGCGATCGCACTCCGTACAATCATCGCAGTGTTTGGTATTTGGTGTGAAGGGCGATCGCACTCCGTACAAACTACAAACATCACATGAGAATGCTAGAAATAGATAAGCTTGTGAGTAAAAAAGGTGTGCGCTGCCCACTCTACTAACCAATATTACTGTCGCCGATCACACCATGCTGCGATAGATATAGGGACTAAAAATAAAGATAGTAACGCGAAAAAGAAAAGATGGTTAGGAAAAAAACCTAATAATAATAACTTCCAAACAGTCAACCACCAAACAACACCAGATAATAAAAGCATCAAAACAAAGCTTCCATTTGAATAAGGTGCCTCATAACTGCTGCTTTCTCTCGCCATTTTAGCACGTCTTTCATTTTCATTTTCTTTTTCCTTTCTTTCATCTCCTGCTGCATACGCACAGGAGGAAGAACAATATTTTGTGCCGTCATGAAATCCAAAACCAGGTTCATAGTGTTGACGACAATATCTGCATACGTTAGACATATTCTTATTCCCTTAATGAACAATCTACCTTCTGAATCTTGAAACTAGGCGAATAGTTTACGCCTTCGTCATGACTAATCAAGGATGCACACAAAATATCCTCGTTCGCGACTGATTCATTCTGACTCTAGATGTACCTTGTTGAAGCTTACAAGCAGAACCCCAAGATGGTTCGATTTGTGCTTCTTTCTGCTCAGATTCTTCCCAAGATTCGCCGTAGTTTCCACCCGCCTCACCACTAACGACCTTCCCATCTGCCCCGACTTTTCCATTAACACCCCAGCCACCTGATGTATTTATGACGTATTTATACTTACACAAATGTTGAACAACTCTCCCATTCCTCATTTGTGGGGAATGCCAACCGCCTGAAGTTACTTGACGATTACCGATAACTTTTCCGTCTGGATAAGCATCTACGCAATAACGCTGAATGTCTAAAGCTTCCAGGCGCTCTGCTTTAGCAGGCAATGCGTTGAGTGCGGTTCCGAGTACCACCGAACTCACTGCCAAAAGTGAAAAGATTTTGGTCATTTTCATAGTGACTTTCCTGTACAAATTGATTAACTCATCGGAACCTTGATATTGTTACTGAAAAATTCAAGCTTTGTCGAGGTCAAAAAAGTTCAAGTTTGTTACTGTTTTTTTGACTGTTTCACTCTATCAAATCTATTTTTTGTACAAAAATGTAGATAAATGTACTAAACTGTTTCTGAATGTGAGCTATAATACAGAAAACTCATCTCTCTCTTCCTAATGAGCCTAAAAGAAGCCTTAAAACTTGCCGATCGCATAGTCTTCGAGAAAACTGGTCAACACCTAGACGACTTACAGGAAGCGGTACTCAAAGGCACTCTAGAGCGTGAGACATACAAGCACATAGCCAAAGACTTTGATTGTTCGGAAAGTAGTGTGAGGAAAGTGGGCGCAGAGTTATGGGAAATACTTTCAGAAGAGTTGGGGGAAGATGTTAGTAAATCAAATTTATCTTCGGCAATAGAGAGGTTGCAAGTCTCCTTGTTCTCATCAAATGTTGCACAAGACTCTGTGCAAATTAGGAATATTAATTATTGTGGAGAAGCTAGACACCCACCAGAACAAAGAAACTCACACCCACCAAATCAAGAAACATCTAACTCAAAACAAAGCAAAACTCTACATCAAGATTTAAGCGAAATGCCGGAGTTGGGTAATTTCTTCGATCGCACCCACGAACTCCAAACCCTCACAACCTGGATTCTACAACAAAACTGCCGCCTCATCACCCTCACCGGCATCAGCGGTATCGGCAAAACATCCCTAGCAGTACAACTCGTACAACAAATCAAAGACGAGTTTGAGTACGCAGTTTGGTACACCCTAGACGAATTTCCCACCATCGATAAATTTCAATCTAACCTAACACAGCTTTTTTCCCAGTCAGAAAACCTAGATTCATCCCCAACAAACCAGAAACGCTTACCACTAATTAAATATTTACAAAACCATCGCTGTTTAATAGTCTTAGATGACGTTCACAACCTTTTATGTAGTGGCGAATTAGCAGGAAAATATAAACCAAAATACGAAGAATATCGATCTTTATTCAAACAAATACAAAAATTATTCCATCAAAGTTGCTTTCTGCTAATCGGTTGGGAACCACCCAAAGAAGTTCCTCAACTCACCAGCGAAAATACTCCCATTCGTACCTTACAACTGACTGGTTTAGACACCGCAGCCGCACGGGAAATCCTCAGAGATAAAGGATTAACAGAAATCGATAATTGCGAAGCACTCATTCACCGCTACCAAGGCAATCCGTTATGGTTAAAAAGCGTGGCGACTTTGATTCAAGAGTTGGGAATCGGCGCGGCAGAGTTATTAATAGATGATACCATATTATTGCCAGAAGATTTGAAAGATGTTTTAGATGAGCAGTTCGATCGCACTTCCGAACTAGAAAAACAAGTCCTGTCATTGCTGGCGACAGAAAACCAGCCAGTCAACTTCGCCAAATTGCTACAACATGGACAAATATCATCATCAGATTTGCTCAACGCCTTGCAATCTCTATCGCGGCGCTGCTTGATCGAAAAACAGGCAAGTCTTTATACTCTGTCACCTGTACTGAAGCAATATATCAAAGGATTGTAACGGAGATGTTGCACCATTGTTAATAAACCTTTTATTTATTAGTCTGCGGAGGCAGACTTTGTTTGTGTAGAAGCGGTTTCAACCGCCAAATCATAAAGAGTGGTGACTGTGCTATCATAGAATACAAAACTTATTGAGTAGAATTATATGACCACAATAACTACAGTCACAACAGCCTCAAAACTCGCTGATTACTACATCTGGTTCGCCAATGACGTAGGCTCCTATCTCAGCAACCACAAGCTACAAAAACTATTGTACTATGCCCAAGCCTGGTATTTGGCATTTGAGGATACACCGCTTTTTGATGAAGATTTTGAAGCTTGGGTGCACGGGCCGACTATCCCGGCTTTATTTTACGAATACAAAGAACAATTTGACTGGAAGCCAATTCTCAAAGAAGTCGAAAAACCGGAGTTTCCAGAAGAAGTACAAGAGTTTTTAGACGAGTTATCCGATGATTATTTCTTTCGGGATGCTTATGAGTTAGAATTGATGGTGCGACGCGAAGATCCTTGGATTAATGCTAGAGGTGAGTTGCCAAGAGATGAACCTTCTCATGCTATTATTACGAAGGAATCTATGAAAAAATTTTACAAAACCCGTGTCATCGAAGAAGCATAAAAAAAGACAAGATACAGAGATTCGCAGTCAACCATCTTCGGCAAGGAGAGAGGTTGTCAATATCCAAATTCCCGAAGGAATTAGTTTTTCCTTCCGGTACTATCAGGATGATAAAGATAAGTTCTCCATTGGCGGTAGAGATGCTAAGTATCTAGCGTCTTTACTGAGAAGGCTGCGCGATTTGTCACAATTGAAAGCTCAAGAAATTATTAATAGCCAGAGTAAAAGCCTGCGCTGTCATGGAATTATCTGGCTAGATACAACTGAGCCTAATGGCTTCGGGATTCCCAATGAAGCTGCGCTAGTAAATGTTCCCTACCAGTTTCAAATATCTGCTAATGAATACGGCAGGGTGCATGGATTTTTTAGTGAAAATGTTTTTTATATTGTCTGGCTAGACCCAGACCACAATCTTTATAATTGAAATTATGATAAATTACCCACAGTCAGGACACTCAAGATGCCGTTTCCCTACAATTAATCGGGGTAGGGAAACGGCATCTTGAGTGTCCTCCGTTACTCCGAATCAAGAAACCGGGTTTTTTACCTAATCTGTGGCTGCTATGAAATATTATCGCAAAAAACCCGGTTTCTGAACCCCATGCGTAAGTCCTAATTTTAAGCAAATTTAGCAGAGAGAGCTGAAATAAAATTCACGCTTAAAAAGCCGACTGCTAGGACGAGGATGATAAAGATTGTGATACTGAAAATAGATTTAAGCCGATCGGCATTTTCGGGTTTTTCTGATTTCATTTGTCAAGTCTTGCTGTAAATTATATCCGAAAAATTGAGAAAAATTAAATTATACCAATGCACGAACAAAAACGCAACTACCGATCGCCTAAAAGCTTCGATCGCCCTCAGTAGGTGGCAGTTTTAATCTCAAATCGAAAAATGGAAAATCTAAAATCGACTGGCCTGTGCAGCAATTGTCGATCGCCTGCCTGCGATCGCGCCCCCGTCCTGTAAAATAGAGGGCGCCTTGGGGCTCAGCTTTTAACAGCCCCAATTGTGGGCGACAGCAAGACGGCTCGCAAATACATAATAATGTGTCAATCATCCTTAACTTACTGAATTAGGTAAAAATAGAAGAGTGCGCGGCAATAATCAAAAACATATAACTGAAAAAAGGATATAAATGAATGCTCCACCCAGTCTCGCAACCTTACCAACAACGAGAAAATACTATGACCCAAAGAGCCGTGCGGAAGCCAAACCCCTCTGTTAGAAACCGCTTGAGGCCAAGTTTTCCTCAAAGGCACTGGCTGGAGGTGGCAGAGTACGCCTCTCTGGCGGCCTCTGGTTTGGGTTCCTTGGCGGTGGCAGTGTCTGGTCAAGCTTTTTACGGGGTGGCTCCCCTAACCTTGGCTTTGTCGCTGAATGTGGCTAATCGGTATCGGTTCGAGCAGCAAGTGCGGGTTCATCAAACTTCGGAATTGGCCCAAGTACAAAAGTCTGTAAATAAGGTCGAAAAAACGGCGGTAACGGTAATTGTTAAATTGCGGAGGCATTTGTCAGCAGATATTGCAGCGCTGCGCCAGCAAATGGCTGCATTGCCTAGGAATGCAGCTTTTGAGGAGTCGATCGACATTGAGCGGCAATTGCTGAGTTTGGGAGAGTCGGTAGCTTCTTTGCAAGAAATTGTGGCGTCTGCTGTGCTCGATGTTCGCCAGCAGGTGAGGGAACAAATGCAAGATTTATCGGTGGGCCAACCGACAAATATCGAAGCTGTGGAACAGGCGATAGAACAACTGCAAAGTGCGATGAAGAGCTTGACAGAAACTGCTCTCACCCGAGATGACTGGGAATTAGTAAATACTCGATTTTTGGAAATCCAGAAAGTTATGGCTAATCTGCAAAGCCAAGTGCAAGCTCCTGCGTACCAATCGACTCCGGATTTGTCTGTAGTTCAAGCTCAAATTCACCGTTTGGAACACGAGCAGCAAGAAGTTGTCAAACCTCATCTCAAGCGCTTAATCTCGGTTGTCAAGGAGTTGCAGCACACACAAGACAGGTGACTGTTGATAGTTGACAGTTGACAGTTGGCAGTTGGCAGTTGACAGTTGACAGTTGGCAGTTGGCAGTTGATAGTTGATAGTTGGCAGGGGAGCATCTCAGTTTTGCATTTAATAGTGCGAGCGTCCCCGCTCGCGAGTATTGCAATACTCGCGAGCGGGGACGCTCGCACT
>NZ_JAEQCX010000190.1:0-8278 GCF_020738035.1 Microcoleus sp. PH2017_28_MFU_U_A | reverse complement strand
CGGAAAGAAAGGTTATCCGACTTTCAAGAAAAACAGTCGCTCAGTTGAGTATAAAGTCAGCGGCTGGAAACTCTCAGAAACTCGGAAGCAAATCACATTCACTGATAAAAAGGGAATTGGCAAGCTCAAACTAAAAGGAACGTGGGATCTCAATTTCTACCAAATCGATCAGATTAAACGAGTTCGTTTGATACATCGCGCTGATGGTTACTACGTTCAATTTGCAATCAGCGCCGACAACAAAGTAGATGCAGCACCAGTAGGTAAAACAGTTGGACTAGACGTGGGACTGAAAGAGTTTTATACAGACTCCGATGGTCATGTTGAACCGAATCCCAAGTTTTATCGAACAAGCGAGAAACGGCTGAAGTTTCGGCAACGCCGTGTTTCTCGCAAAAAGAAAGGCTCTGCCAACCGCAAGAAAGCAATTAATCGATTAGGACGAGTACACCTCAAAATAAGTCGGCAACGTGAAGAACACGCTAAGAAACTGGCGCGTTGCGTAATCCAATCTAACGATTTGGTCGCTTACGAAGATTTGAGAATAAAGAATCTAGTAAAGAATCACTGTCTCGCTAAATCGATTAATGACGCAGGTTGGTATCAATTCAGAAAGTGGTTGGAGTATTTTGGTGTGAAATTTGGTCGGGTAACGGTTGCCGTTAATCCTGCTTATACTTCACAAAAATGTTCAAATTGCGGTGCAATCGTAAAAAAATCCCTATCCGTAAGAACCCACGTTTGTGAATGTGGATTTGTTATGGATAGGGATTGGAACGCAGCGATTAATATTCTGAAATTAGCCTTGAGTACGGTAGGGCATACCGGAACTTGGGTTTTAAGCCCGAACGCTTTGGGAGATTTGACCTCTACTTTGGCTGGAGAAATCCTGTCTGAGCAAGTTGAGTCTATGAACAAAGAATCCCCTCGCCTTTAGGCAGGGGAGTGTCAAACAGCTTCCCAGGCCCGGCGGCGAGGCGCAACAGCTTTTTTTCGGGAATTGCAGCAGCAAACTTGACAGGAGGCGCATCTAGCTGCAAAGCTCGAATCAGCACAGCGCTACCCACTCCCTCCGCATCCGTCACCACGTTAAAACAGTGATACATCCCGTAGATAAAGTAAACGTAGCCGATACCCGCACGCCCGAACATCGCCTGATTGCGAGGAGTCTGCTGTCGGTAAGCGTGACAAGCGGGATCTCCCGGGGCGTAAGCTTCTGTTTCCACAATCATTCCCCGAATAATCTCCCCGTCAGGAAACTGGCGCACCAGAGTACAGCCCAGCAAATCAGGCGCTACGCTGGTAGATGTCCGCGCCAGCCAAAAAGATTCTACAATCTGAGTATTTGCACTCATTCAACAGGAGACAGTAAATTATGGACGTTAAGTTAGTTTTAGCAGTCTTGACAGCAGTTTTCACCGTGTGCTGTTTGTTCTTCGGCACAAAAAACGGCTTCTACGATAGTGACAAGTATCACGGTAACGGTTCTGCTCACTAATTTTAGCTGGTAATTAGTTGCTTAAAAAAACCGTTGCCTGAATCACAGGCGGCGGTTTTTTTTCGATCTAATATCAAATCCTGCTTAAATCCCCCTTATATCAAATCCGGTAGCATCGGAATTATTAATATTACCGAAATAAGGAGACTCAAGATGCCGTTTCCCTACAATGAATCTGGGGTAGGGAAACGGCATCTTGAGTCTCCTCGCTTGTCATTCCGGTGCAACCGGAATTGATATTATTTCTTAGTCCGCGCAGGCGGACTTCGTATGTGTAGAAGCGATTTCAATCGCCGAGGGTTCAAGGAGATAACTGGAGATAATTAAGGATGAATGTTGCCATCGGGCATTTTAGTTTCCTGCATTGTAGCATTCTCGAAATCCGCGCATCCCGGAAGATTGAAACGCATTGTGGTTCCTCGGTCTGTTGATTTCATATTAAAACCAACTACTGCATTTTCTGGGTTATTCTTTTCGGGTACAGCACTGACTTTAAAATCCATATTTGCTGCTTGACCATTAGTATCAAGATTGAAACTTATGCCACTACATCCCAAATCAGAACCTGTCAGGTTGGCTTTATTCAAGTTGGCATTTTTTAGGTTGGCATTCGCCAGTTTTGCTCCTGATAAGTTAGCACCTTCTAGGTTTGCTCCCTGCAAGTTAAATCCTTGTAAGTCCATTCCCTTCAAGTTGACATTGCTGAGATTGCATTCTGGACACTGTTTGGTCTCCAGCAATTGCTTGACTTGGTTTTGCTGGTTAAAATCAGGTATGTATTTGGTTGCAGCTAATAAAAGGGCGATCGACAATCCAGCAGTAATTATATTTTGGATTTTCATAAAAATTCTGAAAAGCCACTGTGGCTTTCTATCTCGGTTAATTATTCATACAGCAGTGCGATCGACATCTCCAGAATTTCCACAAAAAAATTGCCACCATTTCAGACAAGCACGGAGGCGCAGTTAAATCCCGCCGGACTGATAAATCCCGCCTTATCTCCCTCACCAGTGCTGCTTTGGGTTTCGGACTCGCCCCGTCCGGCTGCTTCACTTCGCTTTGGGCAGCCCACCAACAAACAAATTTTGCCGACTCCTACGCGGATGCTGGAATGTTCGGCAATCTGACCCCCGCCAGCGAAGATCCCTACGGCGATCCGGCGGATGAGGAAACCGCTTAAATCGAGTAAGTTGGCTAGAAAAATTACATGGTAAGCAAAATCACCCCCGCAGGGGTGATTTTTTGCCAGTTCTTTTCGTAGTTGTCAAAAACGGAGAGGGTGGGATTTGAACCCACGGAACCTTTCAGTTCACCTGATTTCAAGTCAGGCGCATTCGACCACTCTGCCACCTCTCCAGGCGCATAGATTTTATCATACCAGCAATTGCCGCTAACTACAAGCAGTAGCAGATTCAGTCTGCCGGTAAAGAATTTGTTCTCTTTGCACCGCGAAATCTTCCCCTACCCAGACTAAAGACATTTCCGACACTGTTCCTTTTTCCAGCAGGACGATCGAGAAATTCCGCAATTTCGAGCACTCTCTCTCCACAATAATTCGCGGTACGCAGGCCGCATTCAAATACGCCGTACCCTTCGCACTCACCACTGACTTCCGCAACTCGTGCTTAGTGTGTCGCAGTTGGTGGTGCATATGACCAAAAGTTACCAGAGGTATCCGCTTACCAGAATTACGAGTTCGATCGATCGCCTCAGCAAAATCCGGGTCGCCCCAATCCCCTCCCAGCGGCTTCCAATCACGCCCGCAGGGGTCTTCAGCAGCCTCTCCCAGCCCCGTCGGGCCAGTGTGACCCAAAAAAATCACATTTTCGCAGTCCGCATCTGCCGCCGCCCCTGCAATTAGCCTCGCCGACTCCTCAAAACTTTCTACGCCAAACCACTCCGAATAAAAATCGTTGTACTTCCACTCCGAACCCCCCCAAGTAAACGGGCGGCTTCCCACCACCGTTATGTCCAATTCGGGAAAATCCCGTTTCCCGTAACCGACGTGGGCTTCTCCCATTAAATCTAACTGCTGTTTTACCCGATTCTCAACGGCGCGATCGTACGGACACTGACTGCGGCCCCACTCCGTCGCCGTGTACCAAGCGTCGTGGTTCCCAAACACTGCTGCTTTCGGAATGTCCAAAGATGCGATCGCCCGCACCACCTCCACCGACTCGTTCCCAAAATCCCCCACAAACAGCGCCAAATCAACGCCAAGATGCTTCAGGGCCTCGCCGTCTTCCGCTTCCCAGCGATCGTGAACGTCCCCCACCACCGCAATTTTGATAGATTTAGTCTGATTCATTTGATTTGTCATGCGCGATCGATCCCTAGCCCCTTCTTCTTCAGCATAAGAAACAGCGACCAATTTTTGCACTCTCCCCCAGCCAATTTTAGATTTTAGATTTTAGATTTTAGATTATTTCAACCCAACCACCCGCTTACCACCGTTTTTGGTGAATTCAACTATAATTCAAAATATTAAGTCCAGCCGCCACCTTCCCCGGAATATTTTAACTGTGTTTACCACCGCACCTGCTCAAAACTTGACCCAAACCAGACTGCCCGACGACTTGTTTGCAGCAATTAACGCCCTCAAACAAGAGTTGAACGCCGTCATTCTCGCCCACTACTACCAAGACTCCGACATTCAAGACATCGCAGACTTCATTGGCGACTCCCTCGAACTTGCCCGCAAAGCCGCCAACACCAACGCCGATGTCATAGTTTTTGCCGGAGTTCATTTCATGGCAGAAACCGCAAAAATCCTCAATCCCCACAAATTAGTATTGCTACCAGACTTAAATGCTGGGTGTTCCCTCGCCGACAGTTGCCCGCCCGAAGCCTTTGCAGCTTTCAAAGCCGATCGCCCAGACCATTTAGTTATTTCCTACATTAACTGTACCGCCCAAATCAAGGCAATGAGCGACATAATTTGCACCAGCTCCAACGCCGTCAAAATTGTCAACCAAATTCCCGAAAATCAGCCGATAATTTTTGGGCCCGATCGCAATCTCGGCCGTTACGTCATCGAACAAAGCGGCAGACACATGGAACTCTGGCAAGGAGCCTGCATCGTCCACGAAAACTTCTCAGAAAAAAAGATAGTTCAACTCAAAATCGAAAATCCCGAAGCCGAAATCATCGCCCATCCAGAATGCGAACCTCCGGTACTTCGCCACGCCAATTATATCGGTTCAACCACCGCTTTGCTCAAATATTCTCAATCCAGCGACTGCCAAGCTTTTATTGTCGCAACTGAACCGGGAATCATTCACCAAATGCAAAAGCAAACACCGCACAAACGCTTTATTCCCGCTCCTCCTAACAATAATACCTGTGCTTGCAACGAATGCCCGCACATGAGATTAAATACTTTGGAAAAATTGTATCTAGCTATGAAAAATCAAACCCCCGAAATTACTATGTCTCAAGAACTGCAACGAGCAGCCTTGCAACCTATCCAGCGAATGCTAGAAATGAGCTAACGGTTGACAGTTGACAGTTGACAGTTGACAGTTGACAGTGTTTTAGGATGGGTTGAATCCAGGGATTAAATTAGTAATCGCGGACGCGAAAAAATCGGTTTCTCCGAAAAATTATTGTGGACGCAGGCGGCGCAGAAACCGGGTTTTTAGCCCCCCCTGCGTCCGGGACTGCATTAGGTCATTTCTTTAAAAATTATGAATAATCTATGATTTCCGAAAAACTGATTGTTTTCACCCGCTATCCCGAAGCGGGCAAAGCCAAAACTCGACTAATTCCTGTGCTGGGAAAAACAGGTGCTGCCAACCTGCACCGATTGATGGCACAAAAGGCGATCGCCCGCGCCCTCTCTCTTCAAAACTCCCGCCGATTATCAGTGGAAATTCACCACACAAGCGGTAGCCAACAACAGATGCAAGACTGGTTGGGAACAGATATTATTTATCAAAATCAAATAGACGGCGATTTGGGGGCAAAAATGACAGCAGCGTTTCAAAAATCTTTTAATTCAGGGGTTGACAAAGCTGCAATTATAGGAACTGATTGTCCCGATCTGAAAGCAGAAATCATGGCACAAGCTTTTGACAAACTGAGCCAGCACGATTTAGTTTTGGGCCCGGCAACAGACGGCGGTTATTATCTAATCGGGCTGCGCCGATCGATACCGGAATTGTTCAGCGGAATTAAGTGGGGAACCAGTGAGGTATTTTCTTCTACGCAGGCGATCGCCCAAAATCTTGACCTCAATATTGCTTATCTTCCCACTCTTGCAGACATAGATTTGCCGGAGGATTTGCTGCGTTTAGATATTAGTATTTTGAAATAAATAAACTATATTTAACTTCTCTGATTCATTAAAAATTGTCATCTATAAATCATAAAAAATACTTGATTGTGAAACCACAACGTCATACTATAGTAAATGTATTTGTCTAACCAAATGCAGCGGTTAGACAGCGCTTGCGACAATAGTCGCAAGCGCGAGAAAAAGCCAAAAATTAGCAAATAAATTAGTAAATAATCAAACTAGGGACAGTTTTTGATTGTCAATCTTAGAATCAGGGTTTCAGGGCGATCGAGAACGAGGGCAACGCTTGCCAGACACAGGAATTACCTGCGGGAAATCAAGGGTTTCAGACGAGGAACTCAAAAGGCAAGTTCGCGATCGCACTTTGCGACAAGAGTGAAACCCGGTTTCTTCGTATATTTATCGTGACCAGAGAGTAAAATTCGTAGAAACCCGGTTTCTATCCGCCCCATGTGTCAGCCATCAAACTGTCGCTACCTGTTGAAATAACAGATAAGCTTTGTACAAAACCCGCCCTCTCTCTCTCCAGCGGTGATCGATTCTCTATGCCGCCCGAAAATCTCAATCTCAAAATTTCCATTATCATTCCCGTCTTAAACGAAGCAGCTACAATTGCCTCAGTCATTTCCACCGCCCAAAATGCCAAAAATGTTGAGATTATCGTCGCCGATGGCGGCAGCAACGACGGTACCGCAGAAATAGCAACATCTTTGGGCGTCCGAGTTGTCTCCAGTAGCCAAGGCCGCGCCACTCAAATGAATGCAGGTGCGGCCTTGGCTACTGGAGATATTCTGCTGTTTCTCCACGCAGACACTCTTTTGCCTCCCGGCTACGACTCTGGCGCACGCCTTGCACTAGCCAAACCCCAAACAGTCGCCGGGGCCTTTGAACTCAAGATTGATGCCCGCACGCTCTGTCTGCTGCTCGTAGAAATAGGAGTAAACTGCCGATCGCACTTTCTGCAAATGCCCTACGGCGATCAAGCCATTTTTCTTTATTCAGCTATCTTTGACCAAATCGGCGGTTTTCCTGACTTGCCCCTCATGGAAGACTTTGAATTTGTACGCCGGTTGAAAAAACAAGGCCGCATCCAAATCGTACCCGAGCCCGTGTTGACATCCGCCCGCCGCTGGCAGCAGCTTGGGGTACTCAAAACCACCGCCATCAATCAAATAGTAATTATTGCTTATTTTTTCGGAGTGTCGCCCGATCGACTCGCTTTCTGGTATAGGAGACAAAAGAAAAATTCTTCCCAAAACTAAAGAATAGTGAACTTTTCTAAAGCTAGCTGCCAATTATGCAAATAGGAAACACGTCCCTGCGTAAAATATGACTTGAACGCCTCAATTTTTACGCACAGCGAGGAAAAAGAGAATATGGCCGATCCCAGAGATGCAGAGCTTATTAAACCCTTTAACGGCGACCCCTTCACGGGTCATCTCGCAACTCCCATCAGTGCTTCTGATTTCACACAAGCATTCATTGGGAATTTGCCCGCCTACCGCAAAGGACTCTCACCCCTAGTTCGAGGTTTAGAAATCGGTTTGGCACACGGTTATTTCCTTGTCGGCCCCCAAATCGTCTTAGGCCCACTGCGGGATTATCCAGAAGCAGCTAATCTCGGCGGATTAATTACAGCCCTCGTCTTAGTTCTGCTCGGCACAACAGGTATGTCTGCCTACGGTTTAGTCTCTTTCAAAAATGACAATAGCAGCTACCCGAGCGCCAATCCCATGACTCCCGAAGCCCTGAAAACCGGCGAAGGCTGGAGCCAGCTCACTGCTGGTTTCTTCATTGGCGGAATGAGCGGCGTCTTTGCTGCCTACTTCTTACTCGAAAACTTTAACGGCATCGATGCCATTTTCCGGGGTTTAGTCAACAATTAGACTCCACTCCCAAATATCCCTGTTGCCACACACTAACTTTAGTTTGGAGATTTTGATATGACAGGTTCCTACGCTGCTTCTTTCTTGCCTTGGATTTTGATTCCGGTTGTTTGCTGGCTGATGCCGGTTGTGGTAATGGGTTTGTTGTTTATTCACATTGAAAGCGACGCCTGAGCTACTACCTAGCTAGCGATTAAATAGACAAGGTGGTAACCCTGCGCGATTCCCAAAAAACCTTGGATTGTCAGTAAAGACACTCGCTTGCGCTGGGATGTTTCGGGGAAGTTACCAGCCAAACCCACCCTGTCGGGTTATCGGTGAAATTAGCGTGTTGATGTCGAGCAATGCTTTTATCCATCAAAACAAAGTTAAAGCCGGCACAAGAGTCAGACAACAGTCATGAGCAAACACGCTGGAATAGTGAGGTTTACTTATAACTGGGGATTGGCTACTTGGAGCAACCTTGATCAAGATGGATTGAAGCCTAATAAATACCTACTCAAGAAATTCTTTAACAATCATGTAAAGCCTGAGTTTACATGGATTAAAGAAGCGGGAATTTGCCAGAAGATAACTCAATATGCTTTCGACAATCTT
>NZ_JAEQCX010000189.1:0-8083 GCF_020738035.1 Microcoleus sp. PH2017_28_MFU_U_A | reverse complement strand
CGGTCAGTTTCATGATAGATTTTAGAGACATAAGATACGCTGCACACTGAAATTATCTTTGGGTCATTATAGGATCAATCATTCTGTGGTGCTCCCTAACTGAGATCGTAAAAAACGGTGCAATGCGGAGTAAGTAAAGACGCGCAAGTTTTGCATCCATGCCCCCCTGTAGCATTGGTCTGTATCTGGGTTTTGGGCAAGGTTTGCTTGCTATTAAATGCAAGTTTTTACGATCAGAAAACTCCTGTAATTCTTATTCTGTATGAGTCTTGGATAAATAGACTAAAATGGATCTAAGTGTAACGTTAATAGACAAAAGTATAACGTTCGCAGACGGAAATGAGATGAAAGTGTACGAAAATAGACGAACTGCGAACGAATGTTGTCACGTCAAGTTTGGTGTGGTTTTAGTATTTATAAGTCAAGTTTGGTTGCAGTTTGGTATCGCTCGATCGCAGTAAAATCCAATTTGGTTGCTCCTAAAAAACGGTATCATTAAGCACATTTTTCCGAAAAAATGTGCAAATTGTCGATCGAAAAACCGTAGTTTATTGTTGTTCCTGGTGATTCTCTTATTTTGAAGCAAGCAGCTTTTCAAGTTCACTAGTGGCTAAACGTGGATCTCGCACCTGACCCAGATGTTCGGTCGGGGCGCGCCTGGTTCTAAGTACAGTTCGGAAACTATCGCCCGCTGGCTGGAAACAGAGGAGGAAGCAGTGCGCGTGCGGATTGCAGAGTTGATGCGCCGCCGATCTAAATGGCCGCCAAGTTTGCCTTAGCTTGCAGCAGCATCGAACTCGAAAAATTAACACGCTCGATCTCGACCGACTTCGGCGTTTGGCTGCCATCCGAACTGTTGAAGGATGGCAGCGCGAGTCGCTATTGTCGTCCGTGTCGGTTGGGTATCGTCGCTCGTTTTAATGCGCTCGATCGCGATATTCGAGCTCGCTTGCTTTTTCGTGCGCTCGCCTTCATGCACCGTCGCGAACTAACAGCAAGTTCAATATCAAATTAGTGGCAGTGCGATCGCAATATTCGAGCTCGCACCGTTGCAAGACATCAATCGCAAAAAACTGCCGATCGATCCGACAGCAAGCCGAACGTTAAATTAGCGGCTAGTGTTAAAATCAGCAAAAATAGCTTATTTTTCGACCCGGCAATGCAGTCAAAAAAACTGAAATTTCGATGCCCCAAGTATGAAGCTGCTGAAGCGTAAAAAAATGGTGCAAAGCGGAATAAGTACGGTCGCGCAACATCCGCCTCTATCCCCAGGGGCAGCATTTGCCCGCATCCCGATTTCCGGCAAAGAATGCCGCCTCTTTTCTGCTGTTTCCGAGGCAAAAGTAAAGCCTGCATCCCATGCCCTGTATGCTTTTGAAGCAGCCCAAATCGACAATCGACTGGCTGTGGCGAACGTTGGGCGAAAGTAGGACAAACCTTGGACGAATGTTGGGCGAAAGTGAGGCGAAAGTGAGGCGAAACTAGACCGAACAAACTCCGCAGGAAATAAATTTGCAGCGCCTCGTTAAGTCAATGTTTCGTCCAACATTTGCTGCGTTTTGGCATCGATCTGCCCCTGCAAAGTCCAACATTTGCCACGTTCAAATTCGGTATAATTAAGCACCGATTGCCACCAGTATTGCACTCTCGATCGACCGGCTTTTCGTAGTTTATTGAAAAGATTGTACTAATATTCGTTCTTGTTTTGTGGAGTTTCCCTACCTGGTCGATCGAACGCGCGATCGACTTTTTGTTGGTAGGTTCGGGTTGTCCAAGCGAGTGCGGGGGCGCGTTCGACGGGCGAGTAATTTTAGCGCGGGCGATCGGGCGGCGGGCGAGTCAAAACCGAAGAATTGTTGGGATGTTTCGGCAGTTATTATCAAGAGGGATCGCGAAGTTTTTATTAGTTCGAGATCCTCGGGTTTCCGCGTCGAGCGACTGCCGCCGGACGGTTTATCCTTTACGCTGCCGGCACCAAATCTGGAGCTATTTCTCCCAAGAAACGCTGGTTAACTATTTCCCGGTAAGCTTCTAAATCCGGCTGCCAATTCTCCAGAAGTTGGTACAAGCGTTGCAGTTTTTCTCCTTCTAACTCCCCTGCAATTTCGTACTGAAAGCTACCTGAAAACAATACTGCGGGAGTTGGCTCGGCTTCTTGCAGTTGCAACAATGCTTCGGCAACGCTTAAGTTTAGTTCTCCTTGTTCCAGAGAATAAACTAAATTAACGGCAGCTTTGACCGGAGCTTTCCCCACATCAGACCAAGTTCCCTTCGACAATAAAGTGGAGGTAATGTACTCGCGGGCAACATTTTCATCTCCTGCTTCAAAGGTGACGAAACTTCTCGGATTGATGCTCAACGTTTGATAGTCGGTGCGGGGTAAAGCTTCAACGTATTTGCGGATGATAGCGGGGATTTTTACGTCTTCTTGTGACTTTGTACTCAGGGATTCGATGAAGGTGATGGCGTTCGATTGGGCGACGATGTTGATGCCGTTGGTGAAGGCAACTTGAGAGATTTGGGGGCTGAAAACGGGAGGGCGGGCGAGTTCCCAGTCAGGTGGAACGATGCCGCTGTATTTGAGGAAGTCCGAGTTGAGGAGCGTGGGGGAGTGGTTTCTGGCTGTCAGGGATAAGGCTAGTTCTTGAATGGTTGTTTTTGGTTTCATGGCTGTTTGTTGGGTGTGTTGGGTAATATTTTATGTTGGGTGGATTGCCTTCGTACAGGGGGAGAGTTGCGAGATCGGGAGAATTATTTAAAAATCATAGTTGTACTTGATGATGGCTGTAAAAAAGCTTGAATATCCACCAAATTAGTCGGCAGGATATATGAAAATGATAATATCATTCGGCTCTTCTGAGTATTGGGTGATAAACAAAGTTTATGTCTAGCCTGGAAAGGGTTTCAGCCTTCGGAAGGAGAAGATTTTGTGCCTTCTTATACAATTTTAGTCACAAACCCAGAAGAGCCTATCATTCAATGGTTTCCTAATCTAATCAATAGGTGGTGGCTTTCCTCACATAAACCAAACGTACAAGAAAAGAACAAGCGAGCTGAAACACACTCTCCCTATCAGGACAAACGCCTGAATTCCCAATAGCGATCGCGATCCTCTGGTTCGGGGTCTGGCTTCTCAAAAATATCCACTTCCTTAGGTAAAAGCAAATTCTTATAACAATCTTTTTCAATAATACAGGTTTGACCGGGCCGGACTGAAGAGACTGGCAACCACACGCCACCATTGAGTTTGCCATCCTTTGCCCTCACGCCAATGGAGAGAAAGGGAAGCACCATATTTGAACCATTATGGACTTCAAACATCAAGTTGCCGTTGTCAGCTATACCGATAACCTGCCAACGGAATTTCCGTCGGGACTCGACGATAGCTTGCTCTTGCTCTGTGAATGGAGGCGAACCCGCCTCGATGGCTGCCCACTCCTTCTTCGAGAACAATTTCCTTGCTGCGGAGCATCTTGCTCTCAGCCATTCCTCGAAACAGCTTGCAGTTTGTTGCAATCCCAGCTCGTGTTGCCACTCAAACACAGGAGACTCTTCCCCTGGAACAAACAGTGATTCTCTGAAATAGGCCAATGCCATGTCAGTACGACCAAAATGTAGCAAAACGCGACCATCATCCGATTGAGCATCAGTAGGAACATTGAATATCTGTACTAGATAGATACTTCCCTGACGATAGAGCTGGGCACCACCAAACTGTATAACGAACTCTTTGTATGATGGTGGCACGGGAAGATCTGACTGCTCAACTAGCTCTCGTTGTTCATCTGATAGTGGACTGTCCACAACATGGAATTTGCGAGTCTTAATTCTGTCCATTTCATCCTTAAGCCATTCAAACATACAGCACTTTCCAAGTAAATAGGTACACAAAACAGTTTTTGCAGGAGCGATGCCCGCGCGTAGGTTTGAATTTCAGATTTTTGTGTGGTTCATAAATGCAGAATCTGTTGTCATGTCTGCTCCTGCTACTTAAGTTTTTTTAGTGGGACTTAGACATTTTTCCGCCCCTTTAGGGGCGGAAAGCCTCTGGAGGATAAAGGAAACAGGTCGATGACCTAAAAATGCCTGAAACCGCAAATGGTTTATAGATTTATACCGATTCGAGCCAACAGCCCTTCCTCATCTAAGTTTAAGACCAATTTCGCCCCGTTTTTTGTCTAAGTCTCGCTAGTTGGGTCCTTCGGACGTCTTCCTCCACGCGCGCCCCACCTCTGAAAATCAGTGAGTCCATCCGGTCCTGGAACATTATGCGGTGAAGTTGGTCCGTTGAAGCCTGGCTCAGCAAAAAGGGGGTCGCCACCATCCGCCAATGGGCGTGGATGCTCGTAGTGGGTAGCGTTAGTGGGCCATTCTCTTCCTTCCCGTTGTTCCCACCATTCTTTTGCCTTCTGTCGATTATTCTTGAAGAAGTCGCGAGCTTGCTGAGTTTCAGATTTTGTTCTAACCTCTCCTTCGGGGAGTGCTTTTGTGACTCGATCCGATAAACGTGTGTTTAGAATCGGGCGTCCGTGGGGTTCACAAGTATTGTGAACCAGAATGCCCAACTCCGAGACGAAATAAGTCGGGAATCCCTCAACCTCAAAGTTATAAACCTTGAAATCCCCCTCGCGTCGATCGATCTTATCGACATCAACAAACGTTTCCTTATCCGTCTGCAACAGATCCCCAACAACCAAATCTTTAGCTTTCACCCAACCCTGACCCGGCACCCAGAAAGGATGTTCCGCAGTAGTAGAAATCACCTCCCCATCTACATACAGATCGTACAGCTCGGTTGCCTCATTCTCAAAGGTATCCAAAACCTCTTTTGCCTCAATTCCCCCAGGAGTCGTCGGGTCATCAGCAATCACCCAATCGCCAACTTGAATGTCCTCAATATTCTTAATCCCGTCAACAGTGAGAATCTCCGTCCCGGCAACGAAGCACATCGGCCCGCCCGCAACCCCACCATCCATCTTTTTACTGTTAGCCAACAAATCGTCAGCCCCAGGCGTAGCAAGCTTGGGCGTCTTCCGCGACACGCTAAGCCCCTGCCTGACCCCCTTCGTCATCCCCACAAACGGCAAGTAAGCCAGCAAATTCCAAGAATCCTGGAACTCCCACCCACCGTTATCCTGGTAGCTGTTGTAAAGATTCCCAGTCGCCTGTGCAGCCCCGTAAGCATCAAACGTCGTATCAGCAGCTACTCCCGCAGTCGCCACCCACTTCAGCGGCCCCATCGAAGCAGAAGCCACCAACGGCAGCTTCATCCCTAACAGGAACGACACCCCGATTCCCGTCACAGCACCCGCACTCCACAGCATCCCGTGAGTCGGTTCGACCTTGTTACCGCTGTAGTGCTCGTACATATCGGTCAAGTAACCGCCCGACACCCCGTTAGCAAAACCAGCACCCCAATCCCCAAACATCCCCAGGATTTCGGAACCGCTAGCGCCACCAGCAGCAGCCCCACCGATGTAACCGCCGCCGAAACCAACTCCGCTGATTGCAGCCAGCGCCGACACCCCACTCAGCGTCCCCATGATGTCGCCCATCGTGAAGTAGCCTGTCGGATCGGTAAACCGCACCGGATTGGCATGAGCGTACTGGTAATCGTGCTGGCTGTACGGGTCGCTCAAAAAGCCACTGAAAGCATCTTTCGAGATAAACCTGCCCAAACTCGGATCGTAGTACCGCGCCCGCATATAATCCAATCCGGTAGAACTGTCCCGCTGTTCCCCAGCAAACTGGAAAGAATTGCCGAAAGTCCCCGTTTGGTTCAGCAACCCGCCGAACGCATCGTAAGTGTAGCGATCGGTTACCAAACCCACGCTATCCGTAATCGCCCGAGTCGAACCGATACCGTCAGTGTGATAGAATCCCTCCCGATTGTTGCGAACGGCAGAAACCAAGCCCAAACCGTGAGTGTAATCAGCAGTGACTTGACCCGCCGCATCGTACTCCATCAAAACGGACGGCAAACCGCCCGCTGAAGCAGTCAAATAATTCGTTCTGACGCCGTTAGCAATGCTGGCTACCCTGTTGCCGAAAGCATCGTAAACGAAATTAGTTTGAGAAGTCCCTCCCGGCCCCGAATTAGTAACTCCCGCCAAGCGGTTTTCCCCGTCATTAAACCAGTCGTAAGTAACAGTTTGCGTGCCGTCAGAACGCTGTATTATCGAACCGTTATTATCGTAATTGAAAGCAGTAGTTTGAGAACCCTGAGTTAACTGTCGCAGTCGGTTGTTGGCGTCGTAAGAATAATTCGCCAATCCCGTCCCCGAATCGTTCCGAGTCAAGCGGTTGCCAACCAAATCGTAAGTATAATCGATCGTCCGATTGGACGTAACGCCGCCGACCATCTTTTCTTGAGTCAGGCGGTTGAGGGCATCGTAAGCATAATCGACAGTGCGGCCGTCAAATTCCTCAACTTTCTTGCGATTGCCGACTGGATCGAGGGTGTATTTGAAATCGTTGAAAACAGTATCCGTTGAATTTTTAGCAGTCACCCGTTCCAAGCGGTTGCGAGTATCGTACTTGCGTTCCTCAACGGAACTGTCACCTAGGGTAATCTTCGAGAGATTGCCTGCGGGATTGTAATCGTAATCCGCCAGAATTCGATTGCCTTTTTTAACAGTATCCAAGCGATTTAAGACATCGTAACCGTAGGTAGTAGTTCCCGTCGGAGTAACTAGGGAAGTAATGTTGCTCAACAAATCGTAGCCGTACTGAACTACTTTTTGGTCGGGCGTCGTTACGGTTTGCAACCTGTCGTAATTGTCGTAGCCGTACCGAGTGATTCCGCGCCCGTCCGTCACAGTTGCCAGTCCCAAAGTTAGCGGATCGTAGGTGTAGGAAACGTCGGGGATGCCGGGGTCTGTAAAGTTCTTGCCATCCAAACGCCCGAAAGGATCGTAACTGTAATCGATTTTGGATCCGTTGAAATCAGTGGTAGCAGTAACTTGTCCGAACTTGTTGTAATCGGTGCGGTTGCTTTGACCTAGCGGTAAAATTGTTTGCCAGGGACGGTTGAATTCATCGTATTTGAATTCGGTAACTTGAGTGTTGGCATCCTCAATCTTTTGCAAGCGGGATAGATTGTCGTAAACGTACTTAGTGAAAGTATCTTGCAACTGACCGTTAACTAACTGTTTGGGTTGTTCGATTTGAGTTAGCTGGCTGAGATTGTCGTAGGTGTATTTAGTCGGATTGAGATTTTCATCGGTGTAGGCGGTAAGGCGGCCGAATCTGTCGTAACCCATCGCAACTTTGTCACCGTTGTGGAAAGTCACCCCTACTTGCTGCCCGTATTGGTCGTATTTGAAAGTGGTTGATTGCAGCAGCGGGTCGGTAACTCGAACTAAGTTGTCGCGTTGGTCGTATTCAAATTCAGTTCGTTCGTTTTTGGCGTTAATAACTGCTTTGACGCGACCTTTGGCATCGTATTCGTAGGTAGTGGTTTGATTCAGTTCGTTGGTTTCAGTCTTGACCCGACCCAATTCATCGTAGGTCAACTTGATGCGGGAATTGTCGAAGAAAATAACTTCCTTCACCCGCGCCTTGTCGTCGTAAACGTATTGGGTTTTGCGGTTGCGGTAGTCGGTAACTGTTTCCACCTGACCGCCCGCGTTGTAGGTGTAAGTTGTCGGCTGATTGAAAGGATTCAAAACCCGCGTTATTTGACCGAGATCGTTGTAAGTATATTGGGTTTTGTTGCCCAGAGTATCAGTTTGCGACTTAATCCGATTGCCATCGGAATATTCCGTTTTAGTCCTGGGATTGTCAGTCCAATCTCCGGGAGTGCGATCGGGCAAAATAGTCTCAGTTCGTCGGTTTAAAGCATCGTAAACGTAGCGCGTTTCCAGTCCGGTTGGAGAGATTTGCGCGATGAGATTGTTGGCTGCATCGTACTTGTTAATAACCTTGGGATTGTCGGTGGTATTGGTTGGCGTGTTGTCGGGCATAGTAACTTCGTCAATGCGAGTAAGGAATGAAAATTTAATAACATCAGCGATGTATAATAAATAAATGAGTGAATATGAATAGGTTAATGTTTCGGTATGGATGTCAAATATTATACCTA
>NZ_JAEQCX010000046.1:0-77466 GCF_020738035.1 Microcoleus sp. PH2017_28_MFU_U_A | reverse complement strand
TGCCAAAAAGAATGACCACTTTTGAGGTGCCAAGGTTTTCTTTTGTATGCTGAGTCCACGTTTGTCCAATTAATTGGCGATTAGAGGCGTAGCGATCGCGCAAGAATTCAACAAAAGTCCTTACGCTTTCGCTCCTACTTACTTTCGCTTAAAACCAGCCCTCAACCACCACGCAAGCAGAGTTATCAGTTCGTAGTGTTCAGTTGTGTGTTCAGTTGTGTGTTAAGAAATTGGTGAGAGTGGCGCTGAATTTATTCGCTGAGTTCAAAGGAAGAGTTGCAACTGTTGAATTTTGAAGTATTGAGGACAGCAATTCTCAACTTAAAACTCAATCTTGCTAACTCGATAAAAGCCTCCTTATTTCTATCTCTCAGATTTATCTGCTGAGCATAACTCATAACTCTCGATGGGTCGGGTTTAACTACTTTTTTATCTGTAACAGTGAAGAGTTAACAGTTAACAGTGAAGAGTTAAATTTCCTTCAACCCTGCACCAACTGACAGCTAATAACTCTTTAAGCTACTACTAATTACAGTTAAAGTCAGAGGCACTTTTCAGCGTTAGTGTCTCTAACTTGCTGCCAGTTTTTTGAGGAAATTGAATGACAAAGCAGATAGTTATAGCAGAGCAGCATCGCATTGCTGCCGTCTTTTCAGAAGATCAAATCCAAGAACTCGTGGTAGCCACAGGCAGCCATCAAGTAAGTGACATTTACTTGGGAATTGTCGAAAATGTACTTCCTGGGATAGATGCAGCCTTCGTCAATATTGGCGACCCAGAACGCAACGGGTTCATGCACGTCACAGACCTCGGCCCGCTGCGGCTCAAGCGATCGGCAGGAGCAATTACAGAACTCCTCACCCCCCAGCAAAAAGTGCTGGTACAGGTGATGAAAGAACCGACGGGCAGCAAAGGCCCCCGGCTGACAGGCAACATTACCCTGCCCGGGCGTTATTTGGTACTGATGCCCTACGGCAGGGGAGTCAATCTGTCCCGGAGAATCAAGTCGGAAGCCGAGCGCAACCGCCTCAGAGCCCTGGCTATTTTGGTGAAACCGGCCGGGATGGGGCTGCTGGTAAGAACCGAAGCCGAAGGCATGACCGAAGAAGCCATCATGGAAGATTTGGAAGTGCTGCAAAAGCAGTGGGAAGCTGTTCAACTTGAAGGCGGTTCTACCCGGGCGCCGGCACTGCTCAACCGCGATGACGATTTTATCCAGCGGGTATTGCGGGATATGTTCAGCGGTGACGTGAACCGGATTGTCGTGGACTCGCAAAATGGGATTAAGCGGGTGAAGCAGCAGTTGATGAGCTGGAACGGCGGTAAACTTCCTGCGGGAGTTTTGATCGACCACCACCGAGAGCGCGCCTCGATTTTAGAATTTTTCCGCGTCAACGCTGCGATTCGAGAAGCTCTCAGACCAAGGGTAGATTTACCTTCTGGCGGTTATGTGATTATCGAGCCGACAGAAGCGCTGACGGTAATTGATGTCAACTCTGGCTCGTTTACTCGATCGGCAACGGCTCGCGAAACTGTACTCTGGACAAATTGCGAAGCAGCAACGGAAATTGCCAGACAACTGCGACTGCGGAATATTGCCGGGGTGATTATTGTTGACTTTATTGACATGGAATCCCGCCGCGATCAGTTGCAGGTGCTGGAACATTTCAATAAAGCTCTCAAAGCTGACAAATCTCGACCCCAAATCGCTCAACTGTCCGAATTAGGACTGGTAGAACTCACCCGCAAACGCCAAGGTCAAAATATTTACGAGTTATTCGGCCACAGTTGCCCTACTTGCAGTGGGTTGGGTCATCTGGTACAACTCCCGGGCGAAGAGGACTTCGGCGCAGCGGTGCGGGAAGCAGCCGATCGCACTGTGACTTCCTCCAACCGGGTGATGTTGAACTTGCCAGAAGGATTGGAACGCCGCAGCTTGGCGCCTGTAGCTGCTGCAACTGCTGCACCAGTGCGAGAAGAACGTTCCCCCGAACTCGCTCGGGCTGCTTGGGAACCTCAGAGCGAAAGTTTGGATTTTGTTGAGACTGGCGGCAACGCCTCAGCTTTGGACTTGCTCAACCATCCCAGCTATCAGGATTTGGGCAACGGAACCAGACGGCGCCGCCGCCGCCGGATTGGTGAAGAGCCTTTTGCCGTCGTCCCGGTGGAAGAGGAACCGGTACGTAGCAAGTTGCGGCTGCCGAATACTTCGAGTGCGCCCGTCGCAGATACCCGCTCTGAGTATCTGGTGGTGACTCCCCCCGGCATCCGGGCAGCTTCTGAGGGCTTCGGGCTAGTGAATATGGCAACTGTTGGCAGGCGCGAGGAATTCGATCGCGTGCGGCCAACTAAGTCTGAGCTGCTGAAGCCGATGGTGGAGCCTCCGGAGGTGATTTCGGTGGAAATGACGCCAGAAGAGCAGGATGTTTATGCTCTGATGGGGGTTTCTCCTTTGGTGCTAACCGATCGCAGCGTCAAAAATCCTAAAAATGCGATCGTTTCGGTGACACTCCCCGGAGCTGGGCCGAATAAGCCGCCTTTTGAGCAGCTCGAATTTGAATTTGAAGCGCCTGCGCCAGCACCCCATGTTGAGGAACAAAATTATTATTCAGAAATGTCGGTTGCCCTGCCGGTATTTGCTGAGGATGACGATGACGATGATGCTGATGATGAGGCTGAAATTTACGGCGCAAGTTCGATCGACGAAATCGATGATTTTGAGCCGATGGAGGAAGCCGACGATGTGATGGCTTTCTCGAATCAGCCGAATAAGCTATATGAGTCGATCGAATCCTATGAGCCGATCGAATCCTATGAGCCGATCGAATCCTATGAGCCGATCGAATCCCACGAGCCGATCGAATCGAGCGAACCCGAGGAACCTGCGATCAACCGCCGCCGTCGTCGCCGCTCCTCTGCTGTTTTGGATGAGTGATTATGAAGGAAGAAGGAAGAGGGAAGAAGGAAGAAGGAACAAAGAAGAAGGAAGAGGGAAGAAGGAAGAAGGAACAAAGAAAAAGGAACAAAGAAGAAGTAGAAATTTTTACTCTCTTCCCATCTTTCCATCTCCCAATCTCCCCCTCTCCCTCTCCCCCTCTCCCCCTCTCCCCCTCCCCCTCTTTCCCTCGGATAATTGCAGGTGTAGATGAAGTAGGAAGAGGAGCTTTGTTCGGGCCAGTGGTGGCAGCCGCCTGCATTTTGCCCGACGAAGTTCTCGAAGAATTAGTAAGTTGCGGAGTGCGCGACAGCAAACAGTTGAGTGCCGCAGCCCGGAGTCGGTTAGCAGTCAAAATCAGGGCTGTGGCGGTTGACTGTCAAATTGGTGTGGCTTCGGTGCGGGAGATCGATCGCCTGAATATTTTGCAGGCTTCTTTGTTGGCAATGAAACGGGCGATTTTGAAATTAAATGTCGCCCCAGATTTGTGTTTGGTTGACGGCAATCAAAGAATACCCAATTTGTCGATCGACCAAGAGACGATGATTAAAGGTGATTCGCGATCGATTCAGATTGCCGCTGCTAGTATTGTCGCCAAAGTTTGGCGCGACGAATTAATCCTGCGGATGGCCGTCAAGTATCCTGAATATGACTTGACAAACAACAAAGGATATGGTACTGCTAAACATAAGTTAGCTTTGGAACGTTGTGGTGTGTCTGTCTTTCACCGGGTGTCATTTAGTCCCTGTCGAAAATAGTTAAATAGCACTAAAAAACCTAATTAATTTCAGCCAGAGCATCTAAAATTTGAACAGCCAAGAATTTTGGATTAATTGTTCTGGGCGCATAAACTCTACTCTGTAAGATGTGCAATATGCACCTTACCGCTTTATCATTTTCAGCCTCCGATAGCATCTACAGAATATTGATTTAACCTCTTCACCATGACTGATAATATGTTAAAAATTCCCGGCTATCACCTCACCGAGCAAATCTATAATGGCTCTAGAACCCAGGTTTATCGAGGAGTTTCTGAGTCAAACCAAAAAGTAATTATCAAACTGTTATGGAGTGAATATCCCACTTTTAGCGAACTCATACAGTTTCGGAATCAGTACACGATCACCAAAAATCTTGACCTTCCGGGAATTCTCAAACCCATTGCACTCTTAAACTATCAGAATGCTTTTGCTCTGATTACCGAGGATATTGGAGGTATTTCCCTCGCTGAGTATACTGTTAATTCAGAGCAATTGGAGAATATCAAATCCAGTAAATCTGACATTTCCTCCCTCCAGAGTTCGCCTCTACCGCTAAATGAATTTTTGCCGATCGCAATTCAGATTGTCAAAACCATAGAAGGACTATATCACAACCGAATTATTCACAAAGACATCAAGCCCCAGAATATCATCATTAACCCGGAAACTAAAGAAGTTAAATTAATTGACTTCAGCATTTCCTCACTTCTACCCAGAGAAAACCAGGAAATCCAAAATCCAAACGTCTTAGAAGGAACCCTAGCTTATATGTCCCCAGAACAAACGGGACGCATGAATCGGGGTATCGACTACCGTACCGACTTTTACTCGTTGGGAGTTACATTTTACCAAATACTAACAGGGAAATTGCCCTTTGACTCTAACGATCCAATGGAGTTAGTCCACTGTCATATTGCCAGAATGCCAACTGAGCCAATCAATCTGGTTCCAGCTATCTCAGTGATGGTGAATAATATCATCATGAAACTGATGGCAAAAACTCCAGAATCACGCTATCAAAGTGCTGCTGGGCTGCGCTACGACTTAGAAAAATGCTCGCAGCAATGGCAAGAAAATGGGACTATTAGCGAGTTTGTATTGGCAAATCGGGATATTTGCGATCGCTTCGTCATTCCCGAAAAACTCTACGGTAGAGAAACTGAAGTTAAAGCCCTATTAGCAGCCTTCGATCGCATCAGCGAAGGCAATATCGAAATCATGTTAGTAGCGGGATTTTCCGGCATTGGAAAAACCGCCGTTGTCAATGAAGTTCACAAACCCATTGTCCGCCAACGGGGTTACTTCATCAAAGGAAAATTCGATCAATTTAAGCGGGATATTCCCTTCTCTTCCTGGGTGCAGGCATTCCAGAATTTAATCAGACAATTACTCACCGAAAGTGCTGGCGAGGTGCAGAAATGGCGAGTCAAGATATTAGGGGTTTTGGGTGAAAACAGTCAAGTTATTATCGATGTCATCCCAGAATTAGAACACCTAATTGGTAAGCAGCCAGAAGTCCTCAAACTAGAAGGAGTCGCAGCTCAAAATCGTTTTAATTTGCTATTTGGCAAGTTTATCCGAGTATTCGCCACCAAAGAACATCCTTTAGTAATTTTCTTGGATGATTTGCAGTGGGCAGACTCAGCTTCTTTGAAATTGATGCAATTGTTGATGAGCGAAACAGATACCCGCTATCTGTTGTTAATGGGAGCATATCGAGACAACGAAGTATTTCCGGCTCACCCGCTAATGTTGACATTGGGTGAGATTAGGAAAGTAGAGGCTAATTCGTCAGCATCTTCTCTAGAAAAGCAGGATATCGATCCACCCGTCCTGAAAGTCAATCAAATTACCTTAGCACCTCTCAACCTAACTTCCCTAAATTGCCTAATTGCGGATACTTTTTCTTGTCCAATAGAAAGAGCAATGCCTTTGACGGAATTGATTTTTGCCAAAACCAAAGGCAATCCCTTTTTTGCAACTAAATTTCTGCAATTTTTGCACAGCGATGGATTTATATCATTTGATTTCACCCCCGGGGCAAGGGGGGGGTGGCAGTGCGACATTGCCAAATTGAGGGCGCTTTCTTGGACTGATGATGTCGTCGAGTTTATGGCAATTCAGTTGCAGAAATTGCCTGAAAATACTCAGCAAGCTTTAAAACTTGCAGCTTGTGTAGGTAATCAATTTGACTTAGCAACGCTAGCAATTGTCTCCAAAAAATCCGAGTCGGAAACAGCAGCCGATTTGTGGCTAGCACTGCAAGAAGGATTAATTATTCCCACCAGTGAAGTATATAAATTTTTTCAGAAATCTGAATCAATTGAAATTCTTCAAGGATCGGAGTTATCGGTTCCCTACAGATTTTTGCACGATCGAGTGCAGCAAGCGGCATATTCTCTGATTCCCGAATCCCAGAAACAGTCCACCCACCTCGAAATCGGACAATTGTTGTTGAGGAATACGCCAGAAGCAGAACAAGAAGAGAAGATTTTTGATATTGTCAACCAATTAAATATCGGGGTGGAGTTAATTACCGATCGAATCAAACGAGATGAGCTTGCTCAATTAAATTTAATAGCTGGACGTAAAGCTAAATCTTCCACGGCTTACGCGGCTGCTGAAAAATATTTAACTTTAGGCATAGAACTCCTGGATGTTGAGTGTTGGCAGAATCATTACAACCTGAGTTTAGCACTTTACGAAGAAGCCACAGAGGCGATGTATCTGAATGGTGATTTTGAGCAAATGGAGCCATTGGCAGAAATAGTCCTGGAAAAGGCAAATACGCTCTTAGATCAAATCAAAACTTATCAAGTTAAAATTCAAGCTTTGAAAGCGCAGAACCAACTCAAACAATCTTTGAATTTTGGGTTAGACATTCTCAAACTCTTGGGGATAGATCTACCTAAAGATCCAGAACTGACAGAAATTCCCTTGGCTTTTGAAAAGACGCAATTGGCTTTACAAGAAAAACCGATTCATGACTTAATTGATTTACCTGACATGAGTGACCCGCAAAAACTGGCAGCAACTCAGATGCTGTTACAACTCTGTCCTTCTGCTTACATGGTCACTCCAGTTTTGCTACCTCTCATTACTTTTAAACAAATTCAATTAGCCCTTAAATATGGTAATGCACCAACTCATACTCATGCCTATGCTAATTATGGACTCATTCTCTGCGGAGTCATGGGGGAGTTAGAATCGGGCTATCAATTTGGACAACTTGCACTAAATCTACTCGAAAAACTCGATACTAAGCCTTTCAAATCTATGACGCTGTTTGTAGAAGCTTGCTTTATCAAGCATTGGAAACAGCATATTACAGAGACCTTAAAACCTTTTCTAGCTTCTTACTTTAGCGGTTTAGAGACAGGAGATTTAGAACACGCTTGCTATTCTGCCCACAGGTATTGCTACCATTTATTCTTTAGTGGATCGGTCGAGCTATCAAGCGTGAAACTAGAGATGGAAACTTACGGTGATGCGATCGACAAGATGAATCAGGATAGCATTCTTCAATTGCATCAAATTTACCATCAAGTTGTATTAAACTTACTGGAAAGGACGGATAATCCTTGCTTTTTAATCGGTTCAGCTTGTGATGAAGCAAAAATGTTACCGATTCATATTGCCAATAATTACAGAATAGCGTGTTACTATTTTTTCTTAAATAAGTTAATCCTTTGTTATCTTTTTTGTGACTACCACCAAGCCATTGAGCATTCTGCCGGAGCAGAAGAGTATTTAGATGCAGGAGTAGCTTCGATATTAGTACCGATTTTTTATACCTATGATTCTCTGTCTAAGTTGGCGGTGTATCCCGATCGAGAGATTTCGGAACAACAACAAATCCTCGAAACTGTAATCGCCAATCAGGAGAAAATGCAAAAATGGGCGAATCATGCCCCGATGAATTATCTACATAAATTTTATCTAGTAGAGGCAGAACGGCATCGAGTTTTAGAGGAAAAATTAGAGGCGATCGAATTGTACGATCGCGCCATTTCCCTCGCCAAAGAAAACGGTTATCTCAACGAAGAAGCACTAGCCCAGGAACTCGCGGCTAAATTCTATCTCGCTTGGGGTAAAGATAAAGTTGGCACAGTTTACTTAACCGACGCCTACTACGCTTATGCGCGTTGGGGTGCAAAGGCAAAGGTTGAGGATCTAGAAAAACGGTATCCCCAATTGCTCGCCCCAATCCTGAACCAGAAAAAGAGCATTCATACAGACGAAACAATTGTGCTAATGAAGTCTGGAACTATCTCATCCACGAGTTCCAGTGTTTCAGAAATCCTGGACTTCGGGACAATCATGAAAGCATCTCAAACACTTTCAGGAGAAATTCAGCTTGACAAATTGCTGTCAATTTTAATGCAAGTAGTGATGGAAAATGCCGGAGCAGAAACAGGCAATTTTATTTTGCAAAAAGCAGGTAATTTAGTAATTGAAGCTACCGGAATTAGCGGTGTTGCAGAAATAAAAGTTCTGGAGTCAATTCCTATTGAAACTAGCGATAAGTTACCTCGAAGCGTCATCAACTATGTTTTTAGGACTCAAGAATATGTCATTTTTAACGACTTGTTCGAGGAAATCAACCAACCAGAATCTCCCATTAAAAATATTAACGATCCATACATAAGTCAGCACAAACCAAAATCAGTATTGTGTTTGCCTATTCAACATCAAGGAAAGGCGATCGGTATCCTTTACCTAGAAAATAACCTGACAGTGGGTGCATTTACTCTCGATCGATTAGCAGTTCTACAATTATTGTCTTCTCAAGCTGCCATCTCGATCGAAAATGCCCAACTCTATGCCAATTTAGAAGCAAAAGTAGAAGAACGCACCCAAGAACTCCAGCAGTCAGAAGCTCGTTTTCGACAACTTTACGAGCAATCCGCCGATGCAATTTTGCTTTTAGATGGAGATGTTTTTATCGACTGCAACCCCGCCACGGTCAAAATGATGCGTTGCAATGACAAAAAACAGCTTCTTTCCTTGCCGCCGGCTCAACTTTCTCCGGAGATTCAACCAGACGGTAGAAACTCTTTTGAAAAAGCCCAAGAAATCACAGCCATTGCTTTTTCGCGAGGTAGCTATCGCTTTGAATGGATGCACCGGCGCAGCGACGGAGAAGACTTTTGGGTGGAAGTATTGCTGACTGTAATTCCTGTAGATGGTAAGGAAATTCTGCATACGGTGTGGCGAGAAATTGGCGATCGCAAGCAGGCTGAAGCAGCTTTGTACCAGAAAAATCAAGAACTAAGCGATACTCTCCAACAGCTCGAAACCACCCAAGAAGAGCTGATTCAATCAGAAAAAATGGCAGCTTTAGGACAACTTGTGGCGGGAGTTGCTCACGAAGTTAACACACCCTTGGGTGCAATTCGTTCTTCAGCGGGAAATGTGTCTAAGTTCTTGGATCAAACTCTGGAACATTTGCCAGCACTTTTTCAATCTTTCTCTCCAGAAGAAGGGCAAAAATTCTCAGAATTACTTCAGCGATCTCTCCAACAAGAATCAATACTATCAACCAAAGAAGAACGCAAATTGAAGAGAGCTTTAAGAAGCGAACTGCAAGAATTAGAGATTGAGAATGCCGATACTGTTGCAGATCTATTAGTTGTGATGGGGATCTACGATCGTATCGAAACTTGTCTCCTGCTACTCCAAAAACCGGATAGTTTGCACATCCTAGGAACCGCCTACAAACTGTCTGAATTAAAAAGAGGCATCGCTACTATCAATACAGCTACAGATCGAGCATCAAAAGTTGTGTTTGCCTTAAAAACCTATGCCCGTTACGAACAGGCAGGCACTAAGACAACAGCCAGCATTGCTGAAGGGATCGAAACCATCTTAACTCTCTATCAAAATTTACTCAAACAAGGAGTTGAGGTAGTCAGAAACTATACCGAAATACCGCCGATACTATGCTATCCAGATGAACTAAATCAAGTGTGGACAAATCTCGTTCACAATGCTTTGCAAGCAATGGATAATCGTGGCACATTAACTATTGGATTGACGGAGCAATCCGATCAGGTAAAGATTAGCGTTACTGACAGTGGCAAAGGCATCCCTGAAGAGATCGAGGCGAAAATATTCGAGCCATTTTTTACTACTAAACCCGCAGGAGAAGGCAGCGGATTGGGACTGGACATTGTGAAGAAGATTGTGGAAAAACATCAAGGAAGGATTGAGGTAGAATCAATTCCAGGTGAAACTACATTTAATGTTTTTCTGCCGAACGTTAGAGTATAATTATGAAATGTACCAATATCAGGACTGAAGCATAAGCTGGTTTGCAAGACTATTAGTAGCGGTAAGGTGTGCAGTTCCCACCCTACCAACAGAGTTATATCGCTAATCATAGAGGATAAAAAATAATGTCTAAGCCAGTTATTTTGTGTGTTGATGATGAGAGAATTGTGTTAAATAGTCTGAGGACGCAACTGTCAAGAGCATTCGGTAGTGATTACCTCTATGAAGGAGCGGAAGATGCGGATGAAGCTCTAGAGTTAATCGAAGAACTTAATGAGGAAGATATAAGTATTATTTTGATTATTTCTGATTGGCTAATGCCGGGAATTAAAGGAGATGAGCTGCTGATTCGGATTCACAAAAAATTCCCCAAAGTTATTAAAATTATGCTAACTGGTCAAGCTGACGAAGCAGCGATTAACCGAGCTAAGAACGAAGCGAATCTCCATTGCTGTTTGTCTAAACCTTGGTCGGAAGCCGAACTGTTGGAAACGATTAAATCTGGTTTAGCGCAACTATAGCCGAGTTGTTGAAAACTATTAAATCCGGTCGGTCTCAATTATGGCTCTACAAGTAATTGTCTGTGTTGATGATGAGAAAACTGTACTCCGAAGTCTGAAAGCAGAACTTCAAGAGGCAATCAGTAATGATTATATCATCGAAATTGCTGAAGGTGGGGAAGAAGCATTAGAATTAATCATGGAATTGCTAGACGATGGCTATGAAGTCCCGTTAATTATTTCCGACCATATTATGCCTGAAATGAATGGAGATGAGCTGTTAAGGCGAGTTCATATCATTTCACCCAAAACTCTGAAAATCATGCTCACAGGACAAGCAGATATTGAAGCGGTAGGAAATGCTATCAAAAATGCAAATTTATATCGTTATATCGCCAAGCCCTGGCAGCAAGAAGACCTGAGTTTGACGGTAAAAGAAGCTGTCAATAGTTACCATCAAAACAAACTGTTGGCGGAACAAAATGCCCAACTCCAGCAAATGAATAGCGAGTTGGCAAAGTTAAACTTTGACCAAGCATTACTGATTGCCCAACTCAATGAAAACGAAAATCGCTTGACACAGTTTTTGGAAGCAATGCCAATTGGTGTGGGGGTGCTGGATGCTGAGGGCAAAGTTTACTATATCAATCATAAAGCCAAAGAGATATTTGGTAAGGGAGTGGTGCCGGATATAAATTCAGAACAATTGTCAGAGGTTTATCAAACTTATCGAGCAGGCACCGATCGAGAATATCCTCCTGAAGACTTGCCAGTTGTGCGGGCGTTGAGAGGAGAAAATGCCGCTGCTGACGATGTAGAAGTCCACAACGGCGACAAAATTATTCCCTTAGAAATTTCGGCAACTCCTATCTACGATCGCACCGGAAAAATTACTTATGCTATTAATACCATTCTAGATATTACCGATCGCAAAAAAGCTGAAGCCGAGCGCAAAAATCTGATTACAGAACTTTTTCAAGTTAATAGTAATCTGGAACTGGCGCTAGATACAGAAGTAAAAATCACTGAGGCGACAAGTCGCTTTGTACCAAATCAGTTTTTATCTTTTTTGGGATATGACAGTATTGTTGATGTTAAATTGGGAGATGCGGTAGAGTTGGAAATGTCGATTTTGTTTTCTGACATTCGCGATTTCACAACGATTTCGGAACAGATGACACCGCAAGATAATTTTAAATTTATAAATTCATATTTGAGTTATATGGAACCGCTGATTGTGGAAAATCATGGGTTTATTGATAAATATATTGGCGATGCAATTATGGCTTTGTTTAGCGAGGGCGCTGACAATGCTGTGAAAGCGGGGATTGAGATGCTGCATACTCTTGCTGAATACAATCAATATCGCGTTTCTATGGGCGATGTGCCGATCCAGATTGGGGTGGGAATTAATACTGGTTCTTTGATGCTGGGTACTGTTGGCGGACGCAATCGGATGGACGGTACTGTGATTGGCGATGCGGTTAATTTGGCTGCTCGGATTGAAAGTTTGACGAAGAATTACGAGGTGCCGCTGTTAATTACTCAGCAGACTGTCGATGGCTTGAGAAATCCTGCTGATTATGGGATTCGCGTGATTGATAAGGTTCAGGTTAAGGGGAAGTCTGCATGGGTTACTGTTTATGAGGTTTTTGATGCAGATTTGCCGTTCGTTAAAGCGGGGAAGTTGGCTACTTTGCCAGTGTTTACTGAGGCTTTGTCTTTGTACAATATCTATAATTTTACTGAAGCGGCGGGGTTATTTGCTGATTGTTTGCGGCAAAATCCGGGGGATAGGGTGGCTCGAATTTATTTGGCTAGGTGTCAGTAGTTAGTTGACAGTTGACAGTTGACAGTTGACAGTTGACAGTTGGCAGTTGTTATTTGTTATTTTTGAATATCTCGCAATAATCAATAACTAATAGCGTTCGCGAGCGGGGACGCTCGCACTAATAGCGTTCGCGAGCGGGGACGCTCGCACTACTAATAGCGTTCGCGAGCGGGGACGCTCGCACTAATAGCGTTCGCGAGCGGGGACGCTCGCACTAATAGCGTTCGCGAGCGGGGACGCTCGCACTAATGACTACTGACTACTGACTAATTTGCTCGATCGGCATTTCGATGATAAATTCGGCTCCTTGCCCTGGTGCAGACACGCAAGTCAGCATCCCGCCGTGCTCTTGGAGGACTCTGTAGGAAATGGACAGGCCCAAACCGGTGCCTTTGCCTGCGGGTTTGGTGGTAAAAAAGGCCTCGAATAATTGCTGGCAAACTTTTTCGGGCATACCGGGGCCGTTGTCAGAAACCCGAATTACAGCATTGGAGTTTTGGACTTCCGTCTTAATTTTAATCTTGCTGCGGTTAGCTTTGGCTTCTAGAACCGATCGCCCTGCGTTGTATTCCTCGATCGCGTCGATCGCATTTCCGATCAAATTCATAAACACCTGATTGATTTTACCGGAATAGCACTCAACTAAAGGCAAGTTGCCATATTCTTTAATTACGGCAATTTCGGGATAGTTGCCTCGGGCTTTCAGGCGGCTTTGCAGGATTAGCAGCGTTCCTTCAATGCCTTCGTGTAGATTAACCTTGGTCATTTGAGAATCGTCTTTGCGAGAGAAATTTCTGAGCGATCGCACAATTTCCCGAATGCGATCGGCTCCAATCTGCATCGAAGAGATAGCTTTTGGCAAATCTTCTAAGAGAAAATCTAGCTCGATATCCTCAATTTTCTGTTGAATTGATGCCGGTGGCTGTGGGCAGTGCTGCTGGTACATATCGATTAAATTCAGCAAATCTTCGGTATAGTGACCTATGTGGACGAGATTGCCGCAGACGCTACTAACGGGATTGTTAATTTCGTGAGCAACACCGGCTACCATTTGACCGAGGGTAGACATTTTCTCGGTGTGAATTAATACTGCTTGAGTTTGCTGCAATTCCTGTAAAGTATGTTCGAGCTGAAGTTTTTGCTGGGTTAACTCGGTTTGCGATCGCAGCAAAGCTTCCTCGCTGCGTTTTTGTTCGGAAATATCAGTAATTAACCCTTCCAAAGCGAGCAATTCGCCTGAGTCGGAATATACTCCCAAACCTTGCTCCCAAACCCATTTTAATTCCCCGTTTTTAGAAGTTATGCGGTAATTTAACTGATATGGTCGATTTTCTCGCAGGGCAATTTCTACGGCATTACAGAAGATTTCGCGATCGTCCGGGTGAGTCAATTCCGATAGAGAAACTTGCGGGGTGCCGATAAATTCTTCGGGAGAATAGCCGGATAATTGATAGCAGCCTTCGCTGACAAACTCCATACTGCGATCGGCATCGTTGCGAAAGCGGTAGGCCATCCCCGGCAAATTGCTCATTAGGGTGGACAAGGCGCGCTGGCTTTCCCGCAGGGCTTCTTCTGCGTGTTTGCGATCGGTAATATCTGTCATCACCACGAGCACGCAGAGTTCCCCCTCCAAATGAATCAATTCGGCTGACACCAAACACACCACCACCGATCCCGACTTCACCCGAAATTCGCATTCGGCGTTGCGAACAACACCCTGTACTTGCAGCAATTGCCTAAAATCAAGTCTGTTTTGAGGCTTTACCCAAATATTTAATCCCGCTACTGTATTGCAGGTCATTTCTTCTAAACTGTAACCAGTTATCGATAAAAAACTATCATTAGCTTCTATAAAACGACCCTCAGCAAAAGTAGTAATAGTCATTGGATCTGGACTCGATCGAAAAGCCTTAGAAAACTTTTCCTCCGACAAACTCAACCTTTTAATAGCTTCTTCCAACTGACTTGTCCGCTCTTTAACCCGGCATTCCAATACCTCGTTAGCCTGCTTCAGAGCAACCTCTGCCTCCACCCGATAAGTGATATCGCGCACCACGGCTTGCAGCCGCATTTTGCCGCCGATATCCATAGAAGTTAACAGCACTTCCGCCGGAAACTCTGAACCGTCCAAACGGCAGTGTACCCAGTCAAAACGACTATTTCCTGTTTCCATAGCCGTATTAATTCGCTCTAGAGAAAGACTCATAGAATCTTGCCCGTTCGGTTGCAGCCGCGGGCTAAATTCCGAAGGATGCTTGCCACAAAACTCCGATTCACTGCTGCATCCAAATAAAGTTAAAGTAGCCGGATTGCAATCTAAAAAACTCTTTTCGTCTAGCAGCATTACCGCATCTGTCGTCGATTCGTACAGAGTGCGAAACTTTTTTTCTGAAGCTTGCAAAGAAGCAATCAACTGCATTCTTTCTTCTCCAGCCCGCTTTTGGTTAGTAATGTCCTGCATTACTTGAGAAAAGCCCTGCAACTCTCCGCTTTCATCCCGCAAAGGAGTCACAATAATCTTCGCCCAAAATCGGGAGCCATTTTGGCGGAACCGGTAGCCTTCACTTTGATATCTACCTCTTTCGCTAGCTGTGATTAATTTTTCTTGGGGTTTGCCAATTGCAATATCTTCAGGCGTATAAAAGCATTCAGAATTTTTCCCAACTATTTCGCTAGATTCATACCCTAAAATTCTTTTGGCTCCCGAATTCCAGCTTGCTACATACCCCTTAGTATCTAGCATGAATATAGCATAATCTTTAACACCTTCTATTACCATTCGCAGGCGTTCTTCACTTTCTCTAAGCCTAGATTCGGCATTTTTGCGCTGGGTAATATCTTCGACAAAACCTTCGTAGTAGAGCAATTGACCGCCTGGGTTGCGGACTGCGCGGGCATTTTCCGCGATCCAAATTACTGTTCCATCTCTGCGATAAATCTGCGACTCAAAATCTGACACGATGCCTTTTGCTTGCAAAGCAGAAATAAAATCATTGCGGCGATCGGGATTGACGTAAAGCTGATCGCTAATATTAGTCAGGCTGTCCATCAATTCTTCGGCAGAATTATATCCGTAGATGCGAGCCAAAGCTGGGTTAGCGCTGATGTAGCGACCGTCATGGGTTGTTTGGAAAATGCCGGAAACAGCATTTTCAAACATACTCTGATATTTTGCTTCCATTTGGTGCAGTGCCTCCTCTATATTCAGGCATTCTATCGTTTTATTTTCTAATTTACAGTCGTTCGTTTTGTTTGCTAATTTTTGGTGTGCCATTTTTGAATACCCTGGTGTGTTTTTGTGAAAGATTCAATATTGTTGAGTGTCTGTTAGTAGTATAGATGCTGGATCGCCAAGTCGATAAATCCACCGCCGAGCCGTGCGATCGTTGTTGTCAAGCCTTAATTGCTTGCAACACATATCAGGACACAACGCTGTGTTGTGTCCCTACAGAATATGTGTATTGGATCCGATCGAGAACGGCTAGAGTCTGAGATTCTCCGGACACTGCTGTATTTATTGACTTCATCTACTGCGCCGTTAGTTGTTAGTAGAGTTACGAAAGTTTAACCAGTCGGGTTTATTTTATTTTGAGCTACAAATGACTGTCAAAATCGGATTTGCCAATCAATCTGCTGAAAGTTGCGATCGTTCGATCCAAACTCGTCTGTTAAAAGCTTCCTGAATAAATGAGGAATAATTGTACAGGCTGAAATTAGCTGTAAACTGTTTTTTCCTGTTTCGGCAGTGACTTTGACAACGATCGCTCCAAAGTACAGTACCAACTGCTGATTTTTTAGACGATCGCCCCATCGGCTGGCAAACTTGCTGCAAGCAATCCGCCACTCTAGCTGAATGCTGCCACCAATGGTGCCAGTTACCATTGATTTTTGCTGGCAGATTATATAGCTGACGGTCGATCGCTCTTTAGTAGATGAGGCCCCTATCTAAAATTGTCACAATCCGAGGGAGCATTGTTGTATCAAAAAATTCATATTGGGCTAGTTTCGTGGAATAAATTCTGTAGCCGTTACATAAATCCTACCCAAAGCGACCCAAAATTAGGCAATGTTGGATGCCTCGGGGCTTCGTTTACTTCCTGCTTCATCCTGGTAGTGTCGGCACTTGTCCAGTCCACAGGCTAACCCCGCCTAACTGACGGTTTTTGACAAATTGATTGCCGCATTTAAGTCGCGGTCAATCTTAAAACCACAATGGCTGCATTCAAACATTCGCTCACACAGAGAGAGTGTTTCTTTTTTGATTCCACAATTAGAACAGGTTTTTGAGCTTGGGAACCAACGGTCAACTATTACCAACTTTGAACCGTACAACTTGCACGCTCTAGGTTAACTGGCGGCGGAACTCAAAGAAACCCATATCAGCAACTGATGCAGCCAGTTTATGATTAGCCATCATCCCGGATACATTCAAATCCTCTATAACTATTACACCGTGGTTTTTGGCAAGTAATGTCGTTAGTTTGTGCAACGTATCTTTACGGATGTTAGCTATCTTTCTATGCAATCTAGCTATTTTAAATTGTGCTTTTTGCCAATTACTCGAACCGATGACTTTATGGCGACTAAACCATTGCATCCTTGAGAGTTTTGCTGCGTATTTTTTGTAAGATTTAGCACCTATAACTACTTCACCTGTTGAGAGAGTAGCCAATGCTTTAATACCGAGGTCAACTCCTACAATATTTGTTTGGCATGATTCTTGTTGTTCTACATCAAACCTGAAACTGATAAACCACCTGTCGGCAATCCGGGATATCGTGCAAGATTTAGTCAATACTTGCGGTAACTTTTCATAAGTTTTAATGACGCCAATTACAGGAACTTGGATTTTGTTGCTCGCGCTGATTTTGACTGTTCCTTCTAATGTGAAAGAATCTCCCCTTCCTTTTTTCTTAAACTTCGGTACGCCAGCAGTCTTTTTAAAACACCGTTTCCATGCTTCTCGCAATGCTATTAATGCGATCTGCGGTGTAGATTTGCTGCACTCGTAATACCAAGCATTCTCTGATTTTACCATAGCTACTAACAGTTTGTGCAGGTCAATAGCTGTAGGAGATTTGAGTTTTTCGTTGGGGTTTGCTTGATTGTGGTCGAGAATGTTTTTGGTCAACCACAGTCCCCAATTCCAAGCGTGACGAGCTACCCCGCAATGTTTGGCTAGCAGTATTCGCTGTCGGGCATTAAGTTTTAATTCGGTTTTAAATCCGAGTAGCATGGCATTCCTTTATTTGGCTCGCGGCATATATTTCTTGCTTGCACTGTCTGATTGTGACCAATATCAGACACCGCAGCAAGTATGGAAAATCTAACAGAAGACAAAAGCTACCCACGATCGGGCGCATATGGGCAACTTTGTCTAACAATCTAGTTACAGTTTTTCGCCCTGCTGTCATTTTGGCAAAAATTTGGGTCAGGGCGTACCAAATGTGGCCAGCAAGTCTGGTAAAATCCCGATCGACACTCGGCCCAGGCCCGACATCAAACAGCCCACCCCAGCAAACAATTCATCGTCGCTACATGACTGATTCTTCCGTACTTACAACACCAGATATATCCGCAGCTTCAACTTTGACAGCGGACTCTCCCCTGTGGCCAGCCCTGCTGCAACAACTGTTAGACAGACAATCTCTTTCGCACGTCCAAGCTGCCGACTTAATGCAGGGATGGCTGGCAGAAGCCATACCCCCCGTGCTTTCAGGAGCCATTTTAGCAGCCCTCCAAGCCAAAGGCATCTCGGCCTCAGAATTAGCAGGAATGGCTCAGGTATTGCAGTCTCAGTCCCTGACGGGCGAGTCCCAGAGCGTTGTCGATCGCCAATCTCCCATCTCGAATCTCAAATTAATTGATACTTGCGGCACAGGCGGCGATGGTGCGTCCACATTTAACATTTCCACTGCTGTAGCCTTTGTGGCTGCTGCGGGCAAAGTTCGAGTCGCCAAACACGGAAATCGATCGGCATCCAGCAAAGTCGGTTCGGCTGACGTGTTGGAAGCACTCGGAGTCAACCTGGGCGCCGATCCTGCCAAGGTAAAAGCTGCGGTAGACGCTACGGGCATCACCTTTTTATTTGCGCCTGGGTGGCATCCCGCACTTAAGGCTGTAGCATCGCTCCGACGCACTTTGAAGGTGCGGACTGTTTTTAACCTTTTAGGGCCGCTCGTCAATCCTATGCGCCCTACAGGGCAGGTAATCGGGGTGTTCGATCCCAGTCTGGTATCAACTATTGCCCAAGCTTTGGGCGAGTTGGGAACTGAGTTGGCGATAGTCGTTCACGGCCGAGAAAAGTTGGATGAGGCGGGTTTGGGTGATGTGACGGATTTGGCGGTTTTGTCGGGCGGCCAGGTTGAACTGACAAGTTTGCATCCGGAACAGGTAGGATTGACGCCAAGTGCGATCGGCTCGTTAAAAGGCGGAAATGTTGAGGAAAACGCCGAGATTTTGAGCAACGTGTTGCAAGGCAAAGGTACAGCAGCACAAATGGATGTTGTAGCTTTGAATGCGTCTTTGGCTTTTCAGGTGGGAGGTGTAATTCCGATCGGTTCCCACGCAGCAGGAGTTACTTTGGCCAAGGAGATTTTATCGAGTGGTGAATCTTGGTTGAAGTTGCAGCAGTTGGTGGAGTTTTTGCGGTGAAGGAATAAGTTCGGCAACGAGCAATGTGCGGGATTTAACGGATTAATCAAGGTACAAGGTACGTAGTTGGGCTTTAGCCCTCTATACAGGTATGTTGAAAGAGGGCTGAAGCCCAACTACGTACTTATTTCCATGATGACAAGAAAAGCACCCTGCTTTTTAAGGGGGATGCGAGGGAAATCTGTGGGTAACAAAAAGTGTTAAGTGAACCGTATTGCGTTACATCTGTTACATAATCCGCTGCCGAACTTCTCTCTATGAGCGCGAGCGAAATTCAATCACATCTTGCTTAATAGTCACATCTTTATTACCAAAAAAATCGTGACCGAGCAGCCCAATTTCTAGTGCTGGGGAGATGGGTACAACTATATTATTAATCGCCAAACCGCCAGCTTCAATTGAAGTAAGACTGCCGAGAGAAAAAGTAGCCTCTCCGTTCGGAGTTTTTGCTTGCACGGTTCCTTTAGGAACTATCCCCAAAGCGGTAGCCATTGCTGGTGTAATGACGGTGCGGCTGGCTCCCGAATCCACCATCATCTCAAACTTTTGTTTGCCATTAAAGGTGACTTCTATGACTGGGATATTAGCTTCTCGGCGTTTAATTTTGACTAGAAACACTCCCGACTTGGTATCAGGCGAAGCAGGCGAAGCAGGCGAAGCAGGCGAAGCAGCGGGAGTCGATTCTTGAGGGAGAAAACCGCATACCGATCGACTCAAGCTGACAGTTTGACCGCTGGAGTTCCGCATAAAGCATCCCTCGCTCTCTTGAGCTGTCGCTCGCGAAGAGTAGACGGCGGTGTCAAGTAAAATTGAGCTGCTCAGAGAAATAACTGCTGTTAAAGCCAGTAAAGGTTTCCGCAGGTTTTGAGGGTTCAGCAGAGGCTTGATTGAATTGGAGGATAAAGGTAAGGGAGATTGGCCGATCATAATTTGATTAAACGGTTTAGCTCGATCGTAACAACGACAACTGCCTTTTGGCATAGATAGCCCTGGACTCCGGCACCAACACATTCTGCCTCGGCTGGCACAAATTCCAATAATATCTGTATATTGCCGGCTAGCATCAAATCCCAGGCAGTGGTAAGAATTAAACCAAACGACTGTAATTTAAGGATGCCATGTCACTTTCAACTGCACAACCCGCTCTCCTAGTCCTAGCTGACGGTACTGCTTACCGCGGCTGGTCTTTTGGCGCTGACGCCACCGTCGTCGGCGAGGTCGTATTCAACACGGGAATGACGGGCTATCAAGAAGTTTTGACCGATCCGAGCTATTGCGGTCAAATTGTCACTTTTACTTATCCAGAATTGGGCAATACCGGGGTAAACCTCGAAGATGAAGAATCTTCGCGGCCGCAAATCCGAGGTGCGATCGCCCGTAACGTATGCAGCCGACCCAGCAACTGGCGCTGTTCGCAATCCCTGCAAGATTACCTAAAACAGTACGACATCCCAGGTATTTACGGCATCGATACCCGCGCCCTGACTCGCAAAATTCGCACCGTAGGAGCCATTAACGGCGGCATTTCGACCGTGATTCTCGACCAGGCGGAGCTTTTGGAGCAAGTCCAAGACGCCCCCAGCATGGCCGGGCTGAATCTGGTGAAGCAAGTAACCACCCGCGAGGTTTACGAGTGGTCTGAAGCCACAGATGCCGTATGGGAGTTCAGTCCGACAGTTAAGCCGGATAACGGCAAAATGTGGACGGTGGTAGCCCTAGACTTTGGCGTCAAGCGCAACATCCTGCGTCGTTTGGCGAGTTACGGCTGTCGGGTAATTGTTGTACCCGCCGACACGTCAGCCGAGGCAATTCTCAAGTACAACCCGGATGGCATTTTTCTGTCCAACGGGCCTGGAGATCCTTCGGCGGTAACGGAAGGGATCGCGACGGCGAAAGCTTTGTTGAAGTCGGACAAACCTGTGTTCGGCATTTGCATGGGACACCAGATTCTGGGCATTTCCTTGGGTGCGGAAACTTTTAAACTGAAGTTCGGGCACCGGGGATTGAATCATCCAGCAGGTTTAACTCAGCAGGTAGAAATTACTAGCCAAAATCACGGTTTTGCGATCGACCCTGATTCCCTAGTCCCGGAAGTAGAAATTACTCACCTCAACTTGAACGATCGCACCGTAGCCGGATTGAAGCACAAAACCTTACCCCTGTTCTCAGTCCAGTACCACCCAGAAGCCAGTCCGGGCCCCCACGACGCTGACTATTTGTTCGATCGATTCGTCCAGTCAATGCGAGACAATCAGAAAGTACCAGCTTAGTCATTGGTCAATAGTCAATAGTCATTAGTCATTAGGAAACATGACCGATTACCAATGACTGATGACCTGTTTGGCCAATGACCTGTTTGGCCAATGACCTGTTTGGCCAATGCCCCATGCCCCATGCCCCATGCCCCATGCCCCATGCCCCATGCCCAATGACCCATAACTAAAAAACTGTAGACAAAATACCAAAAAACTCCTATAATGAAGCCTCGACTTTAAGCCATACCTAGCTAGGAGGGTGTCATTCCTGAGTCATTGACCCTGACCGTTAGCCTCAGAGGCACTCGCGAAGTCAAGAATAACCATCAGTTATTTCGCTTGACTGGCCTGCTGGACGCTTTTTCTGAGGCCACTTTTCGGAAGGTACTAAGCAAATGTATTGACGAGGGCCCAAAACACGTAATTTTGGACTTGTCTCAGATAGATTTTGTGGATAGTTCAGGCTTGGGCGCACTTGTGCAACTTGTCAAGAAAGCCCAAACCATGGAAGGGACATTGCAAATTGTCTCAAATCCCCGCGTAACTCAGACTGTTAAACTGGTTCGCTTAGAGAAATTTTTGTCTTTGCAGCCTTCGGTTGATGAGGCGGTAAAAAACGTCAAGGATGCTTGACGCTACAGTGGGTTTAATTCGCTATCCGGCGATCGATGCTGGATAGCAAATTCTTATGGTTGTGCCGCGAGTTTTCAGCTCGCTTGTCTGTAGAAGATCTCAGTTTCTCACAGAGCACACTCCTGTGAAAGCTATAATTATCTGAAGTGACAAAAGACGAAATAAGTAAGTGTAGAAAAGCCAAGCTGTGCCGAAGTTTTATTTAAAAAAGTATGTCGCCGATCGCCGATGACAACCCAAAGCTGAGTCTGACAGATCTCGGTTTAGATCGAATCCATCCTCCGAGGGCGACACCCGCAGAAATAGAAAGAATTTCGCCCGCAGCATGGGCATATTTGGGGGATGCAGTTTACGAACTCTACATTCGGAGTTCGTATTTAATGCCACCGAGAAGATTGCAAGCTTATCACGAATTGGTGGTGGGGCAAGTACGAGCAGAAACTCAAGCGCGTCACTTGCGATCGATCTCTCCTTACTTGAACAGTACAGAATTAGCAATTGTCAAGCGCGGCCGCAATGCCGTATCGGGCCGTTCTAAGCGAGCAGATCCAGAAATATACCAACAAGCCACCAGCTTAGAAACGTTGGTTGGATATTTGTACCTGACAGACCCCGAAAGATTGACCGAAATTTTGGGATTTTTAGAACTTGATACTGAAAGTATTTAGCCGAAATTTGGGAAGAGTGAGGAATTAATTGATAATTCTGGCACGGTTAGCCTAAAACAGCAAAAAGCTCGCGAAGACAAACAAGATTGATATGTCGATCCTTAGCAAGTTAAGCAGCAGTAAAATCCTTGCTCCCTCAATCTAACATCTAAAATCTCAAAGCCCTAAGATTGCTCCCTCAATCCTAAATCCCAAATCTAAAATCTAAAATCGTGTTGACCACAACAAACAAATGAGAAAATTTACTAGACCAAACTCCTCGCGATCGAATTCCGACAGCAAGCCCTGGAGCAGCGAAGGCCGCCGTCAGGACTCACAACCGTCCTCTGCCAGATTTGAACGCAAGCCCCGTCCCGACACTCGCCCAACAGACGCCCCTCAAAAGCGATCGACCTTTTCGCCCCAATCCCGAGAAATGCCCGTGCGAGCAATTTTCAAACGGAGAGTCGATTCCGACAGCCAACCCACCGGCAGAAATAATTTCCCCGACAGAGACAGAGACGGAGACGGATACAGCAGCCCGCGGCCAGCCCGCAACAATTTCCGAGACAGAGACAGCAGCCCGCAGCCAGCCCGCAACAATTTCCGAGACAGAGACGGCAGCCCACAGCCAGCCCGCAACAATTTCCGAGACAGAGACGGCAGCCCGCAGCCAGCCCGCAACAATTTCCGAGACAGAGACGGCAGCCCACAGCCAGCCCGCAACAATTTCCGAGACAGAAACAGAGACAGCAGCCCGCAGGAATCCCGGGGCAATTATTACAAAGACAGAGACAAAAACAGAGACAGAGATAGTAGCCCGCCGGAATTCCGCGGCAACCATTTCCGAGACAGAGACAAAGACAGAGACACTCGCCCGGTAGACACGAACTCAAATACAGTCGTGCAGCCAGACGCAGACACAGATGACATGATTTACGGCCGCCATGCAGTGCAAGCAGCCTTAGAAAGCAACCAAGTCCTGAACCGAATTTGGGTTGTCCCGCACCTGCGCTACGATCCCCGCTTTCACAGCTTGCTAACCGAAGCCAAGGCCAACGGCAGCATTATCGACGAAGTTGACGATTTGCGCCTCGACTACATCACGCGCAAGGCAAACCACCAAGGCGTAGCCGCCCAAGTATCAGCTTACGAATACCTGGATTTGAGTGAACTGATCGCACAGGCTAAGGCTGCTTGTGCAGATCCCGTAATTGTGGTAGCCGAAGGACTCAACGACCCCCACAATCTAGGGGCGATTATTCGCACCGCAGAAGCATTGGGAGCTCAGGGGATGGTGATTCCGCAGCGACGGGCAGTTGGGATTACCTCGGCAGTGAGAAAAGTGTCAGCCGGCGCATTGGAAAGCCTGCCAGTGGCAAGGGTTGTGAATCTTAACCGGGCCTTGGAAGAATTGAAAGAGGCTGGATTCTGGATTTACGGCACAGCAGCAGGCGTGGGTGACTCATTAGAGACAATCAACTTCTCCGGGCCGACTGTTTTAGTTGTGGGCGGTGAAGCCGACGGTTTGAGCCTTTTGATACAGCGCGGATGTGATGGATTAGTTTCAATTCCTTTAAGGGGAAAGACTCCTAGCCTGAATGTCTCGGTAGCAACGGGAATGGCTTTATACGAAATTTACCGCCAGCGCGGGCCGAAAAAATTTCACGTCCACGGATAGTCAAATTGGTTGAAAAAAACAGCACAACAGAGTAATTTATGTAAGTAGCTAAAGCCTGGTTATCGGTGTCTCTAGCTACTGAGACCTCACTACCAAAATATCGAGTAGAATGTCACCTGAGAAAACACCTAATATGTACTCAAATTAGAGCCCAACTGCATAACAAACAGATAACTCTGAGGATAAAGCACTTTGGTTATTCCCAATAGGTAAGCAACTACGGTGATGCAAAAATATGCGAATGCCGCCAAAACATTGAGCGGTAGTACCCTCCGAACAAGTAATAATACATCGGCCGCCGTTACGGACAGGCGAAAGTAGAAGGGGCCTTCTCCCTACTTTCCAACAGGAAATCGACACCAATCTATTTAGATATTGACTTTAAATAGGTTTGGATTGTTTCTTTGTAGCATTAAAGCCGCGTAAATAACAAAAGCGCAGGCGTTGCCCGCAGCACCCTGAAAACACCGTTAAATACATTAGAAGAAAAGCAGATGAAAGAACTCTTGATTAGCTTGCTCAACTTTTTCGGATTGGCTTGGTGGGTTGAAGTGAAAACTTCAGCGCCGCGGTGTATTTACTATTTTGGCCCCTTCTTGACGGCTCAAGAGGCGGAATCTGCAAAAGCAGGATATATAGAAGACATAGAAAATGAAGGTGCAGAAGGTCTGAGTGTTTCCATTCAGCGCTGCAAACCTATTGCTTTGACGGTTGCAGATGATTTGGGAAAGTTTGGTGAGGGAGGGTTGTTGCCTGTTTTGAGCAGCCAGTAGCAGCAGGAATTTTGAGTTTTGAGTTTTGAGTTGTCAATTTAAATCCGGCAATATCGGAATTATACCCTGCAAGGGAACCCCGATCGCCATTTGGGACGATCGCACTGTTTAACTCGGATGCCAACGCCAACGATATAGCTTCAAAACTCTAGACGGTTGGATGATTGATTGCTTCTAAAAATTCAAAACTCAAGACTCGGAATTGCCAACTGCTTGGGGGTGACTCTCAATCCACCGATCGATATCTGTGACTACCCGATCGGGAATTTCCCAAGGAAATAAGTGGGCTGTATTGGGATAGCACTGCCACTGACTGTCCTGAAGGTGGCGGGCTGTTTCTAAACTGGATGCTGAGGTGATATGTCGATCGCCCTCTCCGGCCAACACCAAGCACGGACATTGAATCTCGCCGAGTTGTGGTAAGCGATCGTATCCGGCTCTGAGAGCGGTATTTAACGCCTTTGTAGCCTTGTGGGAAGTCTGGAGGTAGGCGGGAGTACCTGCTGCGGCTAAGTAGCGGTAAGGGGTGGCTGTATGCTGCTGGATCAAGTAGCGAAAGAGCGATCGCCTGCCAAAAGTATCAATATTCCACTGCCAACCGGGTACCACCCAGTTGATAATTCCGGCTAAACCGGTGTAAAGATTATCTTGCCAAGAAATGGGCGGGTGACTTCCGCGCGGTTTGGCGGCGGATGCGAGGAGAATCAAACCGGTGACTCGCTGGGGATATTTCATGGCTAATTCCAGGGCTAAAATGCCTCCCAAAGACCAGCCGATGACTAAAGTGCGATCGACCCCTAATCGGTCTAGAAGTGCTTCTAAATCAAGCAAGTGGTCGGTCATTTCAAAGGAATTTGAGGTGCGACTGTTGCCATATCCGCGCAAGTCTGGGGCGATCGTCCGAAACCGCTGTGATAGGTGTTCTGTGAAGACAGACATACAATCGCCGGAACCTGGATGGCCGTGCAAGCAAAGGATCGGAAATCCTTCGCCTTTGACGGAAACGTTGAGTTTTGTGTGGGACATTTTCTGATTTGGCGATTATATAAATCTACGTTATTAAGGTACGTAGTTGCGCTTGGGCGCTCTTGTCTATATGAAAGAGCGCCCAAGCGCAACAACATACCTAATGATATTAATCGCACTTTAAACCTGCCGCAGCCGCTGTCGGATACTTGACGGGAACAAAAGCAAGGCCTAACTGCTTTCCGACAAAGAGTTCTTCATTGAGCGGAGTTCCTTCGATGTATTCTTGAATTAAGTAAAAATTTCCATTTTCTGGAAAGCGATGAACCTAGGAGTGCACTCGCACTTATAGAGTTCCTCCAGGGCTTTAGCTTCTTTTTCAAATAGTGCTTTTGCTCCTTGCAAAACTTGCGAATCTTTAGATTGAGGAGGCAAAATTTCCTTGACTACACAAGGAGAATTTTCTAGTTGCTTTAAATCCTTAGCTGTATAGGTAATCGCAAACCCTCCCCGCCCCAATTTTTCGATAATTTCGTAGCGATCGCACAGAATATCTCCTGGATTCAGGCACATAAATTTTTAACAACTTTTCACATTTTTAAAAGCTGGGATTATTACTAATATAATCGGCAATTTTAGCAATAGACTGGCGGATTTGTAGATCGCCACTGGTGCGGCTGTCTATCACAGTCATCACGTAGGCTTCGCCATCAATGTTCATCGCTAAAGTTGTGCCTAGCACCAGGGAATTCTCCCCGGTTTTTTCGCCCAACCACTGAGCTTTAGTTCCTTTCAAGGCGGCAAATCCCAAAGCGCGATCGTACTGCTGGTTGAGAGTTTCCACTAACAGTTTAGCGCCCGGTGTTTCGCCGTTGTAAATTTGCACCATCATTTCGGTGAGTTCGTTAGCAGTTACGCGGTTGGGCCCGGAACCGGGGTTGGCGGGCATAGTTTTTTCCCCCATTAATTTGAAGTTCACGCGGGTGACTTGGTAGCCGCGATTTTCTAAGAATTGATTGATGTAATCGGAACCCAAATAATCGATCAGTTGATTGGTGGCGATGTTGCTGCTGCGATCGATCATTTCTTCTAACAGTAGTTGTACCGGGTAATTGCGATCGGACAAAATCTTTGTCGATGAGTCTTCGGTGAAATTGCCCGGATCGACGAATACTTCATGGTTCAGACTGATTTTTTCTTTGTCGAGTTTTTGCATCAGGGCGACAGCTATCGGCACTTTAATTAAGCTGGCCGGGCTGATAGGAGGCACATCGCCCCGGAGGTTGACGCACTCTCTAGAAAGGTGGCAAATCCCGATCGACGCTTCATTCGACAAACCGCTTGAACGGGCAACCTCTGCCAAAAAATCGGATTTTGCTTGCTGGACTTGAGAGGTTGCTACGGTTAAATTTTCCCGGTATTCTTGAGCTTTGGAGGCTGTGAGGGGAGCTAAAAATGAATTTTGGGGAACTTCTTGTAAGTTGTTTAGGGCCTGGTGCCACAAAAATTGAGTTTGCTGCGAAGATTCGATCGACTGATTTGACTTCCCTCCCGTTTCTACGGCTCGGTTGGCTAAACGGACTGCTTGCTGTAAGTTGTCGTTAGATCTCTGTTCTACTAATATTTGAACTTCCACCTCTTGCAACTGCTGTACCAATTTTTCTTGAGAATTGCCGGCGAAGGGAACTAAGCCAGAGAGCAGGGTTGGTTCTGGGGAGGGTGAGGCGGGTTGTTCTAGTTGGGTGACGAGCCGATCGCGAATTTTGTAGAGTTCGTCTAGGGAACGCGGATTAGATGATTGAGCAAGTGAACTGGCGATGGTTAACACCTGAACCAGTCCGATGCTGGCTGCTACTGCCGCCATCTTGTTTGCGATCGACAAAAAACGGCTGAACCCTGGCATACTCGACATCCTCAACACAACCAAATTCAATCTAATCAGCTATTATTGCACGATTCAAACGATTTTAGATTTTAGATTTTAGCCGTAGCCGTAGGGTGCGGATACATCGACAATCCTCCACAAAGAGCGACAATCGATCGAGCGACGCACTTTTTCTTTTCAGGAACTCCAGGCAACAACCCTCCGTTTCACTCCGCCCAACATTTTTGTGGTAGCAAGCTTGTTGATAAATACTATCAGGTGCGTCGCCACAAAATTGTGGATTTAATTTAGGGATTTTTCATGGATCCACACCCTACGAATACTGACAACTGACAACTGACAACTGCCAACTGCCAACTGACAACTAACAACTGCCAAAATAAAGGGAGCGATCGCACCCAATGGCGATCGACCCCTTTAAAATATTGCGAACTATCTACTTTCTGCGGCGGCGCCGCCAATCAACACCCAACCGCTTGAGATAATCCCAGCCGCGTTGGGGCCAAACATGAGCGCTACCAGTCTTTTCAGCAATCCAGCGAGCTACTTTGGGGCCTGTCCAGTCTCCGCCGTCGGGGGCGGGGCCTTGGAGGGCTTGTCGCAGTTCTTCTTGCTGTTCGGGGCTCAGCAAGGATTTGGCAGGAGGGGGCTGGCGGTCTCCGCTGCGGTTTCTCACAGAGTTAGGCCCTTCTCGGTTGTAGCGCTGGACAATTTCTTTGGCGTAGTCGTAGTTAATCCCTACGACTTGGGCTGCTTGTTTGATAGTCCAATTTCGGGAAACTAAGAGTAGCAAGTGCCAGCGGCGCGACTCTGTGGTGTTTTGTGCCTGCCGGTAGCGAATTTTGAGTTCCTCTGCCGTCAGGTGAGATTCTAAGTGAGCTTTAGGTGGCATTCCTCCAACGGGGCATCGGGAACTTCTTACCATATATCTTTGGTTTTGGGGAGAATTCCGGATGAAATTGTCTTCTTGGGGATCGTCGCGGCAAATACGTAGCTTTTTTTACCGCAGATGCAAGCATAGAGACGCAGTTGAAGAAGGGCTGTAAGTGCGTGCAATTGCCAGCTATATTGGCTAAGTGGCTGAAAGTAGAAATGATAAAGGTACGAGCATGGCATCCATCCGCGAGTTGCACCGACAACTGGTCAATAAAGAACGCTCTGCTGTGGAAATTACTCAAGAAGCATTAGACCGAATTACCCAGCTAGAGCCGAAATTGAAAAGCTTTCTGTGCGTGACAGCAGACAGCGCATTGGCGCAGGCCCACAAAGTGGATGCCCAAATCGCAGCAGGCGAGGAAATTGGGCTGTTGGCCGGAATTCCGATCGCCGTTAAAGACAATATGTGCACCGAGGGCATTCCCACAACCTGCGCCTCTCGGATTTTGGAAAATTTTGTCCCTCCCTACGATGCAACCGTTGTCTCCAAACTCAAAGCAGCCGGTGCCGTCATTCTGGGCAAGGCGAATATGGACGAGTTTGCCATGGGGAGCTCGACGGAAACTTCGGCCTATCAAGTTACCGCGAATCCTTGGGACTTGGAGCGCGTGCCCGGAGGTTCTTCTGGCGGTTCTGCCGCAGCGGTAGCCGGCGGAGAATGCGTCGTTAGCTTGGGTTCGGATACTGGAGGTTCGATCCGCCAACCTGCTGCTTTTTGCGGTTTGGTGGGGCTGAAACCGACCTATGGGTTGGTTTCTCGTTACGGTTTGGTGGCCTACGCTTCTTCTCTCGATCAAATCGGGCCCTTTGGCCGGACTGTTGAGGATACGGCGATTTTGTTGGGGGCTGTCGCTGGTTATGACAGTAAAGATTCGACGAGTCTCAATGTCCCAATTCCTGACTACGCCCAAGCTTTGAGACCCAGTTTGCGACCGAAGGGTCAGATTAGAATTGGTGTAATTAAAGAAACTTTTGGCGTCGGGTTGGACTCTGGTGTTAAAGACGCCGTGACAAAGGCGATCGAGCAATTTCAACAATTGGGCGCAGAAATTCAAGTCGTTTCTTGTCCCCGGTTCCGCTACGGTTTGCCCACTTACTACATTATTGCTCCCTCGGAAGCTTCGGCGAATTTGGCGAGATATGATGGAGTAAAGTATGGTTTCCGATCGCCCGATCCCGAAAATCTTTTGGATATGTATGCCAAAACTCGCGCTCAAGGGTTCGGTGCAGAAGTTAAACGCCGGATTGCGATCGGCACTTACGTGTTGTCCGCTGGATATTACGACGCCTATTATCTCAAAGCTCAAAAAGTTCGGACTTTGATTAAAGAAGACTTTGAAAAAGCTTTTTCTCAAGTTGATGTTTTGGTCTGTCCCACTGCTCCGACTACGGCTTTTAAGGCAGGCGAAAAATTCAACGACCCCCTGAGTATGTATTTGTCAGATTTGATGACTATTCCGGTGAATCTTGCTGGTTTGCCAGCTTTGAGTTTGCCCTGCGGATTTGATGATAAAGGACTGCCGGTGGGTATACAACTGATTGGTAATGTTTTGCAAGAATCTCGGCTGTTTCAAGTGGCTCATGCTTACGAACAATCCACTAATTGGCACTTGCGTCACCCGGAATTGAATTAATTTTTGAAATTCGGCGGAACGCTGCTGCGGAAGTTAGTAATCGATCTAAAGCTAATCATATGAATTAATCATTTGTCATTAGTTTTTGACCGATTTCTAATCTCCCGCGTGTCTTATTTTCTATGAACAAGTTACTGGTATTTGTTTTGTCTAAATCCCTCATAACTTTTGGGATAGTTTTGGCGATCGCTTATTCTGCTGCTTGTGTATTGCTATTTGTAGCGCAAGGTAAGTTTATATTTTTTCCGGCGCGGGCGATCGAAACTACGCCAGATGATTTTAAGTTGAAATATCAAGATGTTTGGCTGCAAATTCCAGCTAAAACAGCGGCGCTGGAAATGGAAAGCGTACATGGGTGGTGGATTCCTGCCTCGGAAAACCCCCGCAAATTTCGGGGGGAAGTAAGAGAGGTGGTTCCACTTCAACCATCCCAAACCCCCCCCAGCCCCCCCTTGTTAAGGGGGGGAGCAAGAGAGGCTGTTCCTGTCCCCCCCCTTAACAAGGGGGGGTTAGGGGGGGTTCCGGTTCCCCCACTTCACAAGGGGAACTTAGGGCGGGTAGTTTTGTACCTGCACGGTAATGGTTCAAATGTGGGAGCAAATGTCGAACACGCTAATCGATTTCATGGCTTAGGTTTGTCAGTATTTCTGATCGATTATCGCGGTTATGGAAAAAGTCAGGGCGATTTTCCGAGCGAATCTCGGGTTTATGAGGATGTTGAACAGGCCTGGGATTATTTGGTGAAACAGCGGGGGATTAACCCAAATCAAATTTATATTTACGGTCATTCTTTGGGAGGGGCAATTGCGATCGATCTAGCAGTGCGGCACCCGGAGGCTGCGGGGTTAATTGTGGAGGGTTCTTTTACTTCGGTAAGGGCAATGGTAGACTTCCAAAAACCGCTATTTAGGGCGTTTCCGATAGATTTGTTGCTGGCGCAGCGGTTTGATTCTCTGTCAAAAGTCGATCGCCTGCAAATGCCGGTACTATTTATTCACGGGACTGCTGACACTGTAGTTCCAGCCGAAATGAGCAAAAAAATGTTTGATGCAGCACCCGAACCCAAACAGCTTTACATGGTTCCCAATGGAGGACACAATAATGCGGCACAAATCGGCGGTGCAGAATATCTGCGGGTAGTGAGCAAATTTTTATTGTAGGGTGCGTCAGCTCATAGTGCGATCGTAAAAAAAGATAAAAAAGGGTACGTAGTTGCGCTTCAGCGCTCTTATCTTATATATATGAAAGAGCGCTGAAGCGCAACTACGTACCTAAAGATCGACACCTATAAACGGCTTACCAATTAATTCAACCTTAAAATATCTAACCACCAGTCATTGACGGCACGGCAGTAATTGCAGTAATTGTTCGAGCTAATCGGTTGTTGTTTTTTAACATCACAACCTCGCCGAGATATTTTGCGGTTCGGCATCCGGGCGCCGCATAAATTAGCATCTGTAAAATTAGCTTTGTTCAATCTCGCATCGCTCAAATCTGCCCCTCTGAGGTCAGCACCGCTGAGATTTGCACCGCTTAAATCAGCTTCTTTGAGGTCAGCACCGCTGAGGTTTGCCCCAGAAAAATCGGCATTTCTCAGGTCACTTCGACTTAGTTTAGCTGCGCTCAAATTACTGCATTTTAAGTTGGCCAACTGAAGAGATGCGTCGAGCAGAGAACTTTCGCTGAGATTGGCATTTTCTAAGTTGGCTCCCCTGATGTCCGCCCTGCTCATGTCGGCTTTGCTGAGGTCGGCATCGATTAAAAAGGCATTTCTCATGTTGGCGTTATTTAAATTAGCTTCCATTAAATCCGCCGCAGTCAAATCCGCATCTACTAAGTCGGCCCTGCTGAGAGTGGCGCGACTCAAGGAAGCGCCAAACAAATCTGCACGGCTCAAGGAAGCGCCAAATAAGTCGCATCCGGGACATCCTCTTGTTGCTAGCAGCCGCTTGATTAGAGGCAGATTTTGAGCTTGTAAGGGAACTGCTGCGCCAAATGGGAGTAGCAGAATCACTGCTGCCAGAATTGTCAGTTTAATTTTTGTCATCAGGTGTTGCGCGTTTAAATTGTATATGTCAATTACCTATTACCTAGTTGTCAAATCATCTCCTCATCAGACTTTCTCCCTCGATCTCTCCCCTCTGCCGGAATCTCCTCGAACATAACAGACTATGTAGATGCAAGCAAAGCTTAGTCCGGGTAATTCATCTAACTGCGTTTTATCGCCTAGTTTTCTCCTGGAATAACGCGCGCGGGGCTAAAAACAGGGTTTATCAAGCGAATTTCGACCTGTGGTACCCGCCACGTGATTTATCCGTGGAATCAATCCCAAATCGAAAATCGAAAATCCTCTCTTCCCCCGAATTTATCCGTAGGGTCGCCTCTAAAATCTAAAATCTAAAATCTAAAATCTAAAATCGATTGACGTGGCACGCCGGTGTGAGGTTGGCGGACGATCGCCTTTGCGGATATTACTTACTCCTTTAGGATGAGAGCGATTACCTCAAATCGGCTTTGCAGGCTACCGGCGAGCCACCGTTGGCAGTGGCTCAATGCCTTGTATTTTGTAGCTGGCGACGGCTGGGGTAAATGAGCTCCGGCAGTGATTCGGTAATTTCTGGTGGATGCAGGCGGATTGTGCTACGGGGGCGATCCCTCTCCGTACAGGCGATCGGTAAATAAGCCAATTGGCTTAGACTCTTAAGACATATTGCTGATGCGATGCCTTCTACAAAAAAGATAGCATTTTGGTATGAACGCCGAAATTATACTGAATAAGCAAGTATAAAAAACGACAAGGTGTGTCGGGGGGTGTGAAAAATGGGTACAACTAATACTTTCAGACGAGGAAAATCAATGTCGAACAGCATAGATCAACTGGCAGAAGGCGGCAGAGGCATCAAACTCATGTGGCAGATTGCAGACGAGCTGAGTTACACCCGGACTCTTGACGGTCGAAATTGTTTGTCGCTGAGCAAAAGTTACGAAGTAGAAAGTCGCTCGCGATCGCAAAATATAAAAAAGGCTAGCGTTTTAGATGGGTTAATGAATTTGTTAAAGAAGTGGGATTGGCAAGATGACATTGAGCAGGAAGCAGAACTGAATGAAAGTTCTTTGAAAAACATCAGCCTGCAAGTCAACACAGATATGAATGCTTTAACTAAAGTTTTGGACTGGTTGGAGCAGTTGCAAGATGTATCGATCCCCAATGAGGTTTGGTTCCAATTACAGCTAGCTTTAGCTGAAGGTTTTACTAATGCAGTTCGTCACGCTCACAAAAATCTGCCCGCAGAAACTCCTATTCAACTGCAAATTACGGTATGTAGCGGACACTGGCAATTCAAACTTTGGGATTGTGGGCCGCGTTTTGATTTTGATGCTAAGCTCGAAGAAATTATCGCAACAGATAGAAAACGCTTTGCTGATTTAGAGGTTTTGAGCGATACTTGCTTGATACCTAGCAGACCGACAACTTTGGAAATGTCTCAGTTTCGGATTGCTGGGTAAAGTAACAATTAACAGACTGGCACGGTTGAAAATGTGTTATACTAATAACGGTGTTAGGGGAAGAGTTACGGGTTGTGTCTCCGCGCGGGTCAGGGGTTTTTAATACTAGCGACCTGCTGCGGAGAAGGTTAAAAGCTATGGGCTTGGGTGAGTCTCTAGCAGTTCGACAAAAATGGGTTCCTTTGTTAAATTAGACATGAAAAATTCACCACAAAAAGTTAAAATTTATTCACATTAATTTTTAATTTTTTAATCTATGATGGTATCTGGTCGCTCACCAAATACTAATGATTTCCAAAGAAAGTTTATTTGTGCTGTCTCTATTTCCCTACTTGGGTTTTCTCTGGTTTTTGACGAAATCTGGAAAAACTCCTCGTTTAGCTCTGATGGGATTTTACGGCACTCTCGTGTTTGTGGCTGTGACTATTCCCGCAGCAATTTATGCAAAAGTTGCCTACAATGAGTCGCTAGCAAATGTCGATTGGCTCCACGGTTCTGCGGAACTATTCTTGACACTTGCCAATATTTTAGTAGTTTTAGGCTTTCGGGAAGCGGTGATTAAAGCCAAAGCATCCTCACAGAATGGTGGCGAAAAGCAAGAATCTCTTGCAGACGGGGGAATTGATTAAGACTTTGAGCGGCCATTCTGACGCGGTGATTTCGGTGGCTATCAGTCCCGATCGCGAAACTATGGCTAGCGGCAGTCGAGATGGTACTGTTAAAGTCTGGAACTTGCAAACAGGCGAATGTTTGTGCAGCCTAGTTGGGTGCAATCCGGTGGCTTTTAGTCCTGACGGTCAAACTTTAGTCACCGGTGGGGATGGGGCCCAAATGTTAGTTTGGCAGGCGTTTGTTTAGTTGGGCGAGATAGCTGAGATACTGGGAAATGCGATCGACATCTGCGTCAAGCAAGCGATTGGCCCAAGAATATATCTTAAGTTGCGATCGCATTTCCCGAAATATTGCAGCATCCCCGCGACTGTCGAGAGGGAAAACCGAAGCATCAAATCCCGCCGACTTGAGACGGCTAACAGCGCCATCGCCATCTTGTACCCACAATTGACGCTTGATGCGAAGAGGTTGACAGCAATATTCACCGACAACGATTCCCCCCACCGAAACGCTAGCATCCTCTCCACGATTGGAAAGTTCTTGCAAAATAGCTTTCAGAGAATTGAGGTTTTTGACATCTTGCACCTGCGGCGGTGTAAACTTGACAATCACCATTTCTGTAACTTCCACTGGTTTAGTCGATCGTCCAAAGTTGACCGGTTGATTCGCCCAAGAATTTTGTATTTCCGATGGCGCCACCCAAGAATTTTGCGTTTCCGATGGCGCCACCCAAGAATTTTGTATTTCCGATGGCGCCGCCCAAGAATTTTGTGTTTCCGATGGCGCCGCCCAAGAATTTTGTGTTTCCGGTAGTGGGATCTCGATTTCCTCTGTAACCTCTGGTGTTTCTACAGGCTTTGCAGTATCTACAATTATCTGAATTTCCTCACCATCCTTCTCAATTTTCCCGCTAATCAGTAATACAGCATTCTCTATAATATGCGGTTTTAATTGTTCGTAAGCCTTCGGAAACACAACAGCTTTGATTTGATGTGTCAAATCTTCTAATTGCAAAATTGCCATCGCATCGCCTTTTTTCGTCACTACCAGTTTGATAGCGTTGAGCATGACAATAACCGATACTTTACCCTTTTTCTCGGCTAACTGTGCGAGAGTCACAACATCTGGATCTTGATTAGATTGAAGCAGAAACTTGAGGGGATGATCTGATACATAAAAACCCAGCAATTCTTTTTCTAAACGCAATTTTTCCTGTGTGTCAAAATCTTTCACAGTTTTTGATTTTGGCGCAGATTCATACTTATTCGCCGACTTCCCAAAGCTAGTATCTCCTAACAAGTCAAAGAGATTACCTTGACCAGTTTCTCGGTCTTTTTTGCGGTCTTGCGCCCATTTCATAACCCCTTCCAAGTCGTTTACTAATTGCTGGCGGTTGGGTGCGATTTTGTCAAAAGCACCACAGTGAATCAAGGCTTCTAGGGCGCGGCGGTTGACAGAATGTAGATTTACGCGATCGCACAAATCTGGTAAAGAATTAAAATCACCCCCTGACCTGCGCGCCTCCAAAATATTTTCAATAGCCCCCTCACCAACATTTTTAACCGCCGAAATTCCAAACAAAATTTTATGTTTTTCCGCCTTTGTCATCTCCATCGGCAATGGCGTAAAAGTAAGTTCAGAACCATTAATATCAGGTGGTTCAACATCAATCTTCAGCTTGATACAATTAGCAATATATCTCTGTACCTTCTCCTGGTCGCCTCTGTTAGCAGTCAGCAGTGCAGCCATGTATTCAACAGGAAAATTTGCTTTTAAATAAGCAGTTTGATAAGTGATATAGGCATAGGCCATTGAATGGGATTTATTAAAGCAATTAGATGCCACCAGACTATTTTCTAGTGTAAAATTATGATCTCTTTCAACGCCAATGTCATATACTTCTTGAGTTCCTAGTGATTTTCTACTAATGATTTTAACCATGTTTGTAACTCCTGAGAATATCTTCAATTTTAGTCTTTTTTCGTTGTAAACCTAATCTGGGATACTGATACACAAAATCATAGAATGCTTGTATATTTTTCCGACTAAATATTCTCCAATAATAAACTTTTTTAAATTGATGCTCTTGTACAGAACCCATGCCTAAGTGCCTTGTTAGTTCGCAGGGAAATTTAAAGGAACTAACAATGCAGACTAAACCGCCACTCCTACCTTTGTTTGCATAAGCACAACCGTCACCATCAAAGTACCCTAACACATAAGACGCTAAATATTTGGAGTTAGGAAAATAGGTAACTTCTGAAAAAGTCCTTCCTGTTATGATGCCGTAGCCCTGTAAAGAGCTTGCCAGTTTTTCAGAAGAAAAATTTATTCGGTAGTGAGGAGCATAATTTTGAGGCTGAACAATTCTAATTTCACCAGAGTATTGTAGCTCTATGCTGAGCATTTCTGTGAGTTCTTTGTCAATTTATTCAAAAGCTACATAATTAGTTTGAGTAACGCAGCCATCAGCAGCTAGCAATCCTAACAAATAGGCTTTAGCTTGAGAGTCAATTATATCAAAATAGCTTTCATTTAAAGTATAGCGGTTTCGTCGCTTAGTATTAATGTCAGCTTCTTTTAAAACTCTTGAAACTGCTCTCTCGCTTACCCCAAGGTAGTTAGGGATTTCTCGACACTCCATGCCTTGGTTAAAAGCTAAAATGATTTGTTCCTTGTGTTCTGATTTTAGTTTCCTATAGTCTATATACATTTTATAGATGTGAGCTAGAGTTGATTTGTTTTAAGTCTAATCCTTTTTCAAAGATTTCGTCAATAGGTAGCATTTGACCGTCAAAAGTCATAAACTTGTGATCTTTTGTCGCGCGAATTATCGAGCCATCTTCCAGACAATACTCAAAGACCTCCTGCTGACCTCGGCGATGCCACTGTGCAATTGGTTGTGTATAAATATGGCCATTATTATCAACACTGTAAACGGTACATTCAATTTCTTCCTCGACAATTTTACCAATAGCCATCGGCCCATATTCCATAGTCAATATCTTCGTGTCATAGCTCAAACAATATTCCGCGAATTGAAGCATCTGTCCGAACAACTCTTCGGCAACTCTTTGAGCGACACCATTCTTAGTTGCGCCATCAATAAATGTTTCCTTTTGCTTCTGCATTTCATCAGCCTTCTTCTTGCCCATTGCGCGGCGCAGCAAGTCAGCTTGACCTAAAGAATAGCCCGCCAAATCTTGAGCCATCCGCATAATTTGCTCTTGGAAACAAAGCGTTCCATAAGTCTCTTTTAAAATCGGTTCTAACAGCGGATGGTCGTATTTAACGACTTCTCTACCATGTTTGCGATCGATAAATTGTGGAATCAAACCAGCATCCAGCGGGCCGGGACGATAAAGCGCCAGAATAGAAGAAATATCATCCAGACAAGAAGGTTTAATTTTTTTTACTACATCCAGCATCCCAGAAGATTCTAGCTGAAAAATACCTTCTAAATCTCCTTTTTCTAATAGTTGATAAGTCTTTGCTACATCACCGGGTAACTTGTTGTTCCTAGTAAATGTCTCTTGAGCTCTGCGTTCTATGTCAGAAGGTAAGCCTTCAGCATTGATAGTTATATCTTGAGTTTGCTTAACATAATCAACAGTTTTTTGGAGAGTCGTTAAATTTTTGAGTCCCAGAAAGTCCATTTTGAGTAACCCCAAAAATTCCAAGTCTTCCATAAAATATTGGGTGATTACAGCACCATTTTCATTTTTTTGCAGGGGCACAATTTCATCAAGGGGGATGGAAGAAATCACCACACCGGCGGCATGAACACCATAGGTTTTGTTAGTTCCTTCAATGCGAATTGCCATGTCAATCCACTGACGCACTGGGACTTCGGTGCCAGTTTCGGCATTAGTACAAATAGTATTTTCGTAGTTGGTTTTAAATTCCTGTGCCGGTGTTGCATCGGAAATCATTACTTTGAGTTTTTCCGGTTTCCCCCGCGATACTGGAATCATTTTCGCCATCTCATCGGCTTTTTTGTAGGGAATACCTAAAACTCTGGCAACATCTTTCAAAACAGCTTTTGATGTCATCCTGTTGAAGGTAATAATTTGCGCTACGCGGTCTGTACCATATTTGTCTGTAACATATTTAATCATATCGTCCCGTCTTTCGATGCAGAAATCGCTATCAATATCTGGCATCGATTTGCGTTCGGGATTGAGAAATCTCTCGAATAGCAATCCGTGGTGTACCGGGTCTATGTTGGTAATATTGAGGACATAAGCAACTAAAGAACCTGCCGCAGAACCACGTCCTGGCCCGACGGGAATATTGTTGTCTCTAGCATATTTCATGTAGTCCCAAACCACTAAAAAATATTCAGAGAAACCCATCTGCTGAATCATTTTTAGCTCATATTCTAGTCTTTGTTTGTAGACTGGGGGGATTTCATTTCTGGTACGGGCTTTGAGTCTTTCTAATAATCCTAGCCAAGATATTTCTTCTACATAGGTATCGGCGGTATGTTCTGGGGGAATTGGGATTGTGGGAATCCGAGCTTCTCCTGTTAGATCGTATCTTGATACTTTGTTTGCTACTTCTAGGGTGGTTTCGATCGCCTCTTCGATCGTTTCATCATCCAAATGGTCTCGAAATAGTTGCGCCATCTCCATAGCAGACTTCAGATATTCTGTGCCGCTGTAGCGCATCCGCTTTTCTTCTTCAATCAGTTTGTTGGTGTTGATGCACAACAAAGCATCGTGAGCTTCTACGTCGTTGCAGGAAATATAGTGAGAATCATTGGTGGCAATTATTTTAATATTGAATTCGCGGGCAATTTTGACGATTTCAACATTAACCATGCGGTCTTCTTGGGAACCGTGGTCTTGAATTTCTATATAATAGTCTTCTCCAAATACTTCTTTATACCATTTGGCAACTTCGCGGGCAGTATCTAGCTTGTTTTGCAGAATCATTTGGGGAACTTCGCCACCCAAACAAGCGCTGGTAACAATGAGACCTTCGGAGTATTGTTTGAGGAGTTCTTTGTTGATGCAAGGACGGGCAAAAATACCTCTTTCGGGCATTCCTTTTAAATGGGAAATTGTGGTAAGTTTTACTAAGTTTTTATAACCTTGCGTATTTTTAGCTAAGACAACTTGATGGTATTTTCTTCTACCTCGAACTTTGACTTCGATGTCGCCGTTGACGACGTACATTTCATTGCCAATGATGGGCTTGATATTTTTATTTCGACAAACTTTGATTAGCTCGATCGCACCATACATCACGCCGTGGTCTGTAAGGGCGATCGCGGGCATCCCCAATTCCACCGCCCGTTCAGCTAGCTGCTGTAGCTGAGATGCCCCGTCTAGCAGGCTGTAATCGCTGTGAATGTGCAAACCAACGAAAGACATAGCGATTTTATATTGTAGATTTTAGATTTTAAATCTTACACCATTGGCGTGTCAAAGGATAAAATAAAAAACAAAGCTTATTATCACTTTTAAGATAATTTAGGGTGGGGGGTATGACACCATAATACATCAGTTTGCTGTGGTATGGATGATAGAATGGGTAAGTTGTTGTCGATCGCGATGGCTACGCCCTGGCTTACGCCTACGCACTTTTACAAACTTGCTTGTTCCAAATAACCCTCCAAATCTTTAATACGTTCTTTTGTGACTCTGGCTCTGCAATAACCGTAGATAGAAGGAGCCACGCTACCACCCTCAAAGTAACCTGCTTCATAATCGCAAGATTCATCTCTAAACTTGAGCCAACTTCGCTGTGCGACTATCAATCTCTGCTTTTGTTTGCTGTTGAGTTTTGGTTGAAGTTGCTGATATACTTGATTGAGTTTTTTGTCTGCTGCCTGAAACTCTTGGCTGGAACACACATTCTGATCCAGTGTCGTTTGAGGACTTTTACAGTTAGGTTGTTGGGCGAGTATTAAGGATGTATTACTAGCTTGACTGGGAAGTAAAGATGTGGCTGTCAATAACAGTGAACTAGCTGCCAATGTTGTCCAAACAATGCTATTTTTCAAGGATTTTTCTCCTTAGTTTGTTAGTAATGACTGATTTCCTATCAACTATCAACTGTCAACTGTCAACTGTCAACTGACTGCTGAGCCGATCGCCAAATCCACCAAGCAGCCGCCCACAGAGTAAAATTACCGATGACAGTCATCGCAGCTTGCAGGGTAACAATCCATTCTAGGGCTGGGGAGTTGTCGAAAAAGTGCCACGTACAGGCGCACATAGCGCTGACAAGGGCGGGCAGCATTCCGACAGAAAGGCCCCACCAAGCTCGGTTTTTAGTGACTTCGCCGTAAGTCCAAATTAACCAGATGGCGGCAATCCACTCGACGACACTAGAGACATGAATAATCCAGGTTGGAATTGACAAAGCGTGCATTTTTTGTATTGTGAAATAAGTTGAAAGATGTATTTAGTTGTTTCAGGCAGTTAACTGTTGACTGTTAACTGTTGACTGTTAAAATAATTTATGGATCGCAACAATTCAGATATTGTAATATTTATATTCCCATCATAAACCAAGAAAAGAGTAGAAATGCGAGCAATTTTGTGCGGCTATTATGGTAAAGGCAACGGTGGCGACGAGGCGCTGTTGGCTTCGCTACTGCAAATGTTACCAGATGGGGTGACGCCGATCGTCCTTTCTGGCAATCCCGTCGAGACAAATCAGCGGTACGGAGTAGCTGCGCGCGATCGCATGAATGCGTTTGGTGTCCTCGATACACTCCGCAGCGCTGACGCCCTAATCTGGGGTGGCGGTAGTTTAATCCAAGACAGTACCAGCCTTGTCAGCCCTTTTTACTATGGTGGCTTGATGGGATTAGCGCAGCAGATGGGCTTAAAAACTGTTGCTTGGGCCCAGGGAATTGGCCCTTTAAATCGTGAGATTACTCGTAAATTATCTCAGCGGTGTTTTGGTGGATGCACAGCCGTCAGCGTGCGCGATAAAGGCTCAGCTACCATACTTGCAGATTGGCAAATTCCCTTTACATTAGCGCCCGATCCAGTGTGGGCTTTGGAAAATTCCCCCGTCTCCGGTTTGTGGGATTTGCCGTCGCCGAGAGTTGCGGTTTGTTTGCGATCGCACTCTACACTAACACCCGCCCGTTTGTCAATCCTAACTCAAGCTTTAGTTGACTTTCAAAAAGCCACTCGCACCTTAATTTTGCTGCTGCCTTTCCAAGCTTCCCACGACTTAGAAATTGCCAAACATTTGCACGAAGCGCTGCCGAAAAGGAGCCGCATCCTTAGTTTAGACGATCCGAGAAAGTTGAAAGGAGTGTTCCGGGGAGTCGAAATGGCGATCGGGATGCGCTACCACAGTTTAATTATGGCAGCATCCGAAGAATGTCGCTGTTTTGCCCTCAGCTACGATCCCAAAGTTAGCCAATTGATGGACGAGTTAGAAATGCCGGGATACTTATTATCAGAATTGCCCGAAGATCCCTATTTAATCAGCAAAACCTGGATGGATCACTATGCCAACGGCGCCGCACTATCGCCAGACAGGATAAAATTTATTGTAGGGCGATCGCTCTTTCATAAGGAAGTATTGCAAACCGCACTCCAGCAGTCTCAGTAAACAGTTGATAGTTGACAGTTGACAGTTGACAGTTTACCTGGAACAGCACAGTTTTGATGGCGGGGAGGCTGAATCTATTTTTTGCTAAGAGGTAAAATATTATGACAGTAAGTACAGCCGACATAAAAATTACCTGGGAAAAATTGCCAGACGATTTCATCTTAGACGAGGAACCAGTGGAAAATATCGACCAACCATTACTCGCCGCCGCCCTGCGCGAAATCCTAGAAATTGCCGGACTATTGTTAGAGGGAATCTTAGTTGCGCCGAATATGTGTGTGTGCGCGACATTAAACGACAAGCTAGTTACCAAAGCGCCAGATTGGTTTTATGCCCGCAACGTACAACCGCTTGCTGCCCCCGAAATTCGCCGCAGTTACACCCCAAACTTAGAAGGAGAAATCCCGGATATCGCGCTGGAGTTTTTATCAGCTAATCAGTACGACGAATATTCAAGTAAACCAACTTTTCCCCCGGGAAAATGGTTTTTTTACGAGCAAATGCTGCGAGTACCAATCTATGGTATTTTTGAGCCTGCGGCAGGATTGCTAGAAGTGTATCGGTTGAATTCATCAGGAAGATATGAAGCACAGCAGCCGGATGCAAACAATCATTATTGGATAGAAGGAGTTGGGTTATTTCTAGGCGTTTGGCAGGGAACAAAGGCTGAAAGAACCGGATATTGGTTGCGCTGGTGGGATGAAAGCGGACAGATGTTATTGTGGGGTGCAGAGATGGTGGAAAGGGAAAGACAGCGAGCCGATCGACTAGCCGCACAATTAAGAGCAGCAGGCATTGAACCAGAAGCTTGATACAATAATTAGAAATGAAAAATCCTAAGACAGCGATTTTTCATTTCTAAAAATATCTGCGTTAATCAACGTTAATCTGCCCGCATCAGCGGTTAAAAATTACATTCAGGAGACAGCAAAATTGGCAAGAGTTAGAGTTCGGGAACACGTAAATCCCCTATCGATGAGATATCAAACATCCGCCAGTCCCCCAGATTGGACGAAAATATATAGCGACTTAAATTTGCCACTGCATTTAGATATCGGCTGCGCCAGAGGCAGGTTTTTGTGGCATATGGCGCAAGCACAAGCTGATTGGAATTTTCTCGGATTAGAAATTCGGGAACCTCTGGTAGACGAGGCAAATCTTTGGCGGGACGAAAAAGGCTTGACAAATCTGCACTATTTGTTTTGTAATGCGAATAGTTCTCTCAAGCCTATTTTAGAAACACTTCCCGCTGGTACTTTGCAGCGAGTTAGCATTCAATTTCCCGATCCGTGGTTCAAGAAAAAGCACCACAAGCGGCGGGTGGTACAGCAGGAATTAGTCGGCGAGTTGGCGACTTATCTGGCTGTTGGCGGCGAAGTGTTTATTCAATCGGATATTGAGGAAGTAGAAGTCGAAATGTGCGATCGCTTTTCATCTCATCCTAGCTTTAAACGCACAAATAACGGTGAATGGTTAGCAGAAAATCCCATGCCTGTAGCCACTGAAAGAGAAATTGCTACTCTCAAACGCGGGGAACCAGTTTATCGCGCAGTGTTTCAAACATAAAACGTATTGTTTCACCAATAAAGCCCGCCGAATTAATTGCGATGTTTCACAAATAAAGCCCGCCGAATAGAATTCGGGGCTACACAAACAATGTCCGCGGAGGTGGACTGAAGATAAGAGTATCAATAAAAGCTGATTTGGTGTTTGAGATCGTATCAAATTCATTAAAAATTACATTAAACCTCTTGCAAAAATCCTTTTAACCAAATTTTGGGACGGGCTAGAAGCCCATCCCACAAGAAAAAAGATTGTTGTGGGATGGCTTTGAGCATCGTCCTAACTATTTTTGCAAGAGGTCTATTTTATACTATTTCTTTAAATTGGCATTTATCTCTTTTATTGAGTCCGTGGAGGCGGACATTGTTTGTATAGGCGCGAATTCTATTCGCCCGGATTATTCTGTTTATTTTAACCCGGAATTTGGGGAGGTTCGGGGTTTGTTGGTTTCGACTTGTTTGTCGATCGCACTTCTGTAACTATCCACCACATGATTCGGCATCACATCCCCATTAGGCGCCAAAAAAGCCCACTCCTCACCCACGTGTACATATTCAGTCTTAAAGAACACCGTAAAAGGCACCAGCGTAATTGCATCCGCCAAATTTACCACACGATAGCTGTTCGGTACAACTCGATTGTGCTCCCTCGCAAACACCGGATCGCCCACCCTCGGACTGCCATAAGTATACAACTGCACCTGCTTTTTCAACCGAGGAACATTCACCGCAATGTCGATCGCAGCCAAAGTCGCGATCGCAGCACCCAAACTGTGGCCCGATAGATAGCAAGGAACCGACGGATTTAGCTTTTTGGCAATGTCCAGCGTTTGAGTGGCAATATTGCTGTAGATGGTTGAAAAACCGGGATGAATTGTACCGTAGGACTTACTGAAAACCTTACTTTCTTTTGTAGCGTAGGCGGGTAATTTTTGCTGCAATATACTTGGTCATACACTAACTCTAAATATCAATATAGCGGTTCTCAAAAAAGTCAGGTACGTTGTTGGGCTTTAGCCCTCTTATGTGTATAATATAGTAACCGAAGTCGCATGAAAAAATTCATTTATAGTCATACCTCATCTTTCGCTCGAAAGGCTATATCAAAAAACGGGTTTTTTACCTAATCTGCTGGCTGCAATCTAATGATTTTAATAAAAAACCCAGTTTCTCACCTCGTCCTTAATTGCTACTTTCCCACTGTCAACAAAGGTTTCCCTCATAATTGAGGTTCAATTCCAGCCGATCGCAATTGAGCGCGCAATTGCTCTAATTCTTCTTGAGCGCGATCGGCCCTTTGCCGTTCTTGTTCAGCCCTTTGCCGTTCTTGTTCAGCCCTTTGCCGTTCTTGTTCAGCCCTTTGCCGTTCTTCTTCAACTCTTTCAAAGCCCGTTAACAGCAAATTCCCTTCACTATCCCACCAGCGCAGCCAAGGTAACTCAACATTTTGATACCTTCCCTGCCAAATTCCCAATTCCACTCCTAACGGTGGAATTGGATAATGACCGCGATCGTTTGCCGGAAGTAAATGATAGCTACGGCCTACTAAATGGTAAACTTCGACACTCGCCTTAGTCACCTCATAAATCCCGTAAAATTCCGGACGGATGACATTTTCGTAAATCCAGAATTTGCCAGGTTTAGTTTCCTGTTGACCAGTTCGCAACAAAGGCGTTCTATCTCGTTCTTCTGCACCATTTCCCGACACAAATTCTAACACAATTAATGGTGCTAAAAACTCTTGCCACATCACATAAGAACGACGCACTTGACCGTCAAATGTTGGCGGGACATTTGGCACGTAAAACCAATCCGGTGCTTCCGCACCACGCTCTAGTGGCTCAGTCAATCGCCAATAAATCCCGCTATCTTGACCGATACAGTAATCAGCATCTGGATGAATGCTTTGGAGGATCGGAGTAATAGAATCAGTTAACAGAATGCTTTGGGGATGTTCTTGAAAGTTTTTCACAAAAGTGCCGTCGGATTCTGGTAGCTGAGTGTGATCCGGCCAACCTGCGGGGTTGTTTTCTACATCGAGGGAGAATTTCATGGTTTTATGTGAGTAACAGGTCTTAATCAAGAATGTCTTTAATTTTTTTCTCAAACTCCTCTTGACTTATATTACCATTTATCAAGTCATCAGTGAGAGATTTAATCGGATTTTCTGTTACTTGAGGTGGAGAGGCGATCGCCCCAATATTCGCCTCAAACAAAGCCGCCCCTTCCGGTTGAGAACTATCGAAAACTTCCTTGAGTTCCGCTGCATTCATTTGGCGGCCGCTAGCATAATAAAGGTGAGTCGCCTTTCCCACCCTCCAAGTCAGTGCAAACAGCGACGAAGCCACCGCAAAACCGCCCACAAACGGCACAAACAAACCCAAACCATACATCGATATCCAAGCCATAAACGCTACCCAAAAAGAACCAAAACCCCCGAACAGATTGCCTCCGATCGCCAGCGCATCTTGACCTTTTGGATAGCCCCATTTTGCCCCAATATCCCGCATCATTTTTAATAGCAACACGCTCGCCACCAGTAGCGTCACCGTCATACTTCCCGGCAGCGGGTTGAGTCCCAAAATAGCAGATCCAATGGCATAATCTATAATCAAGTCGCGGATTTCTTTGTTGATTTCGACAAGGTTTGGTGCGCGGGCGATCGCTTCCATTTCCGCTGAGGTTTTTGGAGAGTTTTTAGACATAAGATTTAGTCTTTATGAAAATCTATAAAAACTCTTGTGGGGCAGGCAAGATGCCTGCCCTATACAGGCTTTTATGGAGAGATATATTCTAATCTAAACCCAAGACGGAAGCCACATCCTAATTTTCCATTCTATTTGTGACAAAGGCAATCCCAAATAGAGAGGCATCCAGAAAATAAAAGCACCCAAAACCATAAAAATTATTGTTACCCCCATCCCTCGGAGGCGGGTTTGTGGGCTGTGCAGCCACCTGTCAGTCCACCAAGCAAGTGCTAAAGCTGCAAACACAGAACAGCCCATATAATGGTACAAAAATACGCAGCGAGTCACCTTCACCCAAGGCAGCAAATTAGCCACCCAATTAACTATTAAATACAGCGCCATCCACATTTCAGTAGTCGGCGGAAACAAAATCGGCCGCTGCTGTTCGATCGCCTCAACCGAAGCCACCCGGCGCGTTTCCCTCCACACTAAAACCCGGTGAACCAAAACTCCTATTACTAGCAGTAAAGCTAAAGTTGACAGCCACCAAAGCAAAGGATTTCCCATCGCGTGAACATCAAGAATTACCGGGTTTACACCGCTGGGTAAAGGCGGCAAAACTGGATCTGATGGTGCGTTGCTGCTAATACTTTTGTAGAAGTAGACTATCGGGCGCAGCATCAAAGGCCAACTGTACCACGCCGAACAGTAAGGATGCACGTCAGGCCCGCTTTTAATCCGCTGGTGATAAGTCAAAATTTCCGTTTGCATCTGCCAAAAGTTGGGAGTTGGATTGAGATGCAGGTGAGGAATCCAGGAGATGCTGTAAACTAAAACAGGAATCACAGCTAGACTCAAAATTACTTCTAAGAATTTGAGTTGAGTCAGTCTTTGTACGGGACTTTCGGGCGGCAGGAGAGCAGGATTTACCTCGGCACTCTGTTCTTCATCTCCTCGGTTTCCTTGGATTAAACGCACTACCCAAGCGCAGATTAAAATTAGATACGTACCGAATAGAAACCACAGCCCATTCCATTTGATAGCAGCAGAAGCACCGAAACCTATTCCTGCTAGCACCAGCCAAAGCCACCGCTTTTTGCCTTCTGATTCTACGGATTTTAAAATAAATAGTTGTCCTAAGATTCCGAACAAAACTAGATAAATGTTGTTGAGCGCGTAGCGAGATTCAACTAAAAATAAACCGTCGCAGGCGATAAAGAAAGCAGCCAGAAAAGCAAAGGTGCGGCGGCGCACTAGCTGATAAGCCAGGGCTCCGACAACTAGGGGAATAAAGGAGCCTGTGAGAGCATTTAGCCAGCGGTAATCCCAAGGGGAAAGCGTTGAGCCGGCTAGACCGTTGACGGCTGTTTTGCCGAAGGGGAGGTGAGTGCCGATCGCAATGCCGATCGCAATTATGTACTGACTCAGCGGCGGGTGAGCATTGAAAAAAGGTGTTTTAGTCAGATAATCGTTGGCAAACTTCGCGTAATAAACCTCGTCAAATACGAAAGCGTTAAATCGCTCCAGTTCCCAAAAGCGCAGAATCCAAGAAAATAGGAACACACCGAGCATTCCTAGACCAAAAACAAGAGTGGATCTGTTGAATTGTTTTTTGTTGAGTTGCATAAAATAACCGAAAATAGTAGATGCTAGATTTGGGGGCGATCGCTAATTTTAAAATAATCAGTTGAAAAGAGCGTAAAAATTACTATTATGACTTTTAACCTTCGCTGCTACAAACCCGATGCAGGCAATAATGCTTGTCACGTGGGGCGATCGGCGGTAGCGACTATTGTTTCACAATATGCTGCCTATGTAATTGGCACCCAGGCAGGAAAAACGCATATGACAATGTGCGATCGACTATGATACCGGTTAACAAGGTCTTGTTTAAGGCGGGTGTTTATGAATCTCAAGCTGTGGGTTTGGGGGATAGCTGTAGGTGCAAGTATCCTCCTAGGAGTTCCAGCGGTGGCGGCACCCAGTGCGATGCAAATTAGTCAAGGGGTATCGCAGCAGGGAGGCGGAAACCAGGCGGCGGCTGAAAAATCCTTGAAAGAAGGGCTCCAACTGTACCAGCAAGGGACGGCGGAATCTTTAAAAGGTGCGATCGCCAAGTTTGAAGAAGCATTAAAACTGTATCGAGAAGCGGGCGATCGCGGTGGAGAAGCTGTCACCCTCAACAACATCGGCAAAGTCTACTCAGATTTGGGAGAGAAACAGAAAGCGCTAGAGTATTACAGCCAGTCCCTTCCGCTGAGTCGGGCCGTAGGCGATCGCTCTCTAGAAGCTACGACCCTCAACAACATTGGCTTAGTCTACGATGATTTGGGAGAAAAACAAAAAGCACTAGAATATTTAAGCCAGTCCCTTCCCCTGAGTTGGGCAGTAGGCGATCGCGGTGGGGAAGCTACCACCCTCAACAACATCGGCGGTGTCTACTCAGATTTGGGAGAGAAGCAGAAAGCCCTAGAGTATTTGAGCCAGTCCCTTCCGCTGAGACGGGCAGTGGGCGATCGCAGTGGGGAAGCTGTCACCCTTTACAACATTGCTTATGCCAAACGCGATCAAAGCAATCTCACTGAAGCCCTCACTAATATTGAAACCTCCCTCAAAATTATTGAAAGCCTCCGCACCAAAGTTGCTGGCCCAGAACTCCGCACCTCATACTTTGCCACCGTACAAAACTATTACCAGTTCTACATTGACCTGTTAATGCAACTGCACAAAACCCAACCCAAATCTGGTTATGATACCAAAGCCTTTGAAGCCAGCGAACGTTCCCGCGCCCGCAGCCTCCTCGAACTTTTGCAAGAAGCAAACGCCGATATTCGTCAAGGTGTCGCCCCAGAATTATTGCAGCGAGAACGCAGTTTACAACAGCAACTCGATGCCCTTGAAAAACGACGAATCGAAGTTCTAAATCGCCCCAAGCACACTCCCGCCCAAGAAGCAGAATTAGAACAACAGCGGCAAACTTTAATCACACAATATCAGGACATTCAAACCCAAATCCGCACCACCAGCCCCCGGTACGCCGCCCTCACCCAACCGCAACCCCTAACTCTTTCACAGATTCAACAACAAATCCTCGACGAGAATACAATTTTACTCCAGTATTCTTTAGGAAAAGACCGCAGCTATCTCTGGGCTGTGACGAAAACCAGCATTACCAGTTATGAATTACCAAAAGCTGCCGAAATCGAGACAACTGCCAAAAACTTTCGTGCTGCTGTCACTGATCCGCGCTACCGAGACATCCCCAATCGAGTCGCTGAAGCTAACAACGCCCTCAGTCAAATTATTTTACAGCCCGTTGCTGCCCAACTCGGTCAAAAACGCCTGCTGATTGTTGGCGATGGTGTTTTGAATTATCTTCCCTTTGCCGCCCTTTCGCTCCCCGGAAAATCCGGTGAAAATGGGAATCCGCCTTTAATAGTAGACCATGAAATTGTGCTGTTGCCTTCCGCTTCCACCTTGGGAATCTTAAGACAAAACTATAGCGACAGACAACCCCCTACTCGGACTTTAGCAATTCTCGCCGATCCAGTTTTTAGCGGTAACGACGAACGAATTAAAAATTCTTCTTCTGCCACCACTGAGCAAGCGGTAGAATCAGCAAATCCCGGTTTAAGTCGCTCCCGAGGCAACAATAACGTACAGTTTGACCGTTTAAAATTCACTCGCCAAGAAGCTCAAATCATTCAAGCCTTAGTTCCTGCCAATTCTCGCACCGAATCTTTGGATTTTGCAGCCAGTCGCGCCACAGCCACCAGCCCGAATTTAAGCCAATATAAAATCATTCATTTTGCCACCCACGGTTTCGCGAATAGCACTAACCCGGAATTATCAGGAATCATCTTGTCGCTAGTAGATGAAAAGGGAAATCCCTTAAATGGATTCCTGCGGCTTACGGATATTTTCAATCTCAAATTAGCAGCAGAATTAGTAGTTTTAAGTGCCTGTCAAACCGGATTGGGGCAGAACATTCAAGGCGAGGGAATGGTAGGATTGACGAGAGGATTTATGTATGCTGGGGCGAAGCGAGTGGTGGTGAGTTTGTGGAGTGTGGATGATGAAGGAACGGCTACGTTAATGTCGAGTTTCTATCAGGGAATGCTGAAAAAAGGGTTGACGCCAGCAGCAGCTTTAAGGGCGGCGCAATTGGAAATGTTGCAGCAGAAACAGTGGCAGTCTCCCTATTATTGGGCTGCGTTTACGCTTCAGGGTGAATGGCGGTAAACAGTTGACAGTTGACAGTTGACAGTTGACAGTTGGGTTTTAAAACCCTGAATTTTGATAAAGTTGATGAAAAATCAGCATCAATTTAGTACGAAAAACCAGAGACGTAGGGTGCGTCGCCACTAATAATTCTCGCCCTCAACCAGGATGCCAGTGAGCGACGCACCCTACAATTTATAACCGGGATTAATAACGACGTAGAGTGCGTCGCCACGAATAATTCTCGCCCTCAACCAGGCTGCCAGTGAGCGACGCACCCTACAATTTATAACTGTCATCAAAGTTATCCAGTTGTGTGCATCTGCTTTGTAGTCTACAAAAGAGTTGCGTCTTCCCGATCGCATATTACCAGAAAGAATTGGTTGAAAGCCGGAACCCCTTGAGGGAGAAATTAAAATCAGACTATTCATTACTCCAATCCTCTTCCTTCTAGGTAGAGGTGGCTCTCAAACTGTCAACTGTCAACTGTCAACTGTCAACTGTTGAATCACCCTTCATCTCAAAATTAACTCCTTGGTAAAGTTCGCTCAATTGAATTTGAAATTCGCTCGCACTTAATGTCATAACTTCATCAGCCGTTGTATATTCTGTTAATACCCATTTATTTTCTGAATTTTTAGCAAATTGTTCGATATAACATTTATATTGGTCGATCGTAATATATTCTCGAAGACTGGGGATAGATCGATAATACTGAAATTTATCGCCTCGATCGTAATTTTTGGTTGAATTTGACAAAACCTCAACAACCAGCACCGGATTAGTTACCGTAGTCGTACCGCTGCCCTCATAAGCAGGCTCTCCAGAAATCACCATGACATCGGGATAAGTGTAAAGGCGATATTGCGATATCCACAAACGCACGTCACCCATATACACGCGATAGTTCGGCCTTCCCAAAGTCAATTTAAAGCGGGCATAAAAATTACCTGCGATTTCATTGTGATTCGTTGTTCCACCTGTCATTGGCACTATTTCTCCATCACGGTATTCACTTTTAAACTCCGCAGCTTCTTCTAATTGCAGATATTCTTCGGGAGTGCAGTAGCGTTTTTCTGTTTGTACAACCATAATATCCTCAGAGCGACGCGCATCAAAATGAGACTAACATTATACCAAAAAAAAGCGGCTCTGCCATCGCAGAACCGCCGTAACAGAGGATGAAAAATCAAAACTTAACGGACTGCACCCTCAACAGAAGGCGATTCAATCGTCTTCATGAAGTACAGTTTCACCAACTGCCAACCGTTGGACAAATACAAAGGCAATTTTTGGAACAATTGCAAAACTTTGGGAGTTTTAGACTCAACAATCGCGGTTAATTGCTGATTGTTTTTGAGGCAAACATCCAACCGTTCATAAAATTCTGGATTGTTTACATCGAGCATGACGGGGAAAACGCGGCCTGCTGTTTCGTTGGTTTTTTTGATCACTTCAATGTCGTATTCGCGAGCATCGAGTCCGAGCGATCGATAAAAACCACCGCGCTGGATATCATTGAGATACATTGTCGCAAATACCGACAGCAAGAAGAAACGGCACCACAGCTTAGCGCGCCAATCATTCAACATCTGAGGCTGAGCTCTCATCACCGCATCGAAGAAATCTCCGTGGCGGTTTTCATCCTGACACCAATTTTCAAAGAATCGGAAAATCGGATAAATCTGATCTTCAGGATGCGCTTTCAAGTGCTGATAAATCGTGATGTAGCGCCAATAACCGATTTTTTCGGATAAGTAAGTGGCGTAGAAAATAAACTTCGGCTTGAAGAATGTGTAACTACGGCTCTTTGTCAAGAAACCCAAATCTAGGGACAAACCAAAGTCCGACAGCGCTTTATTCAGGAATCCGGCGTGCCGCGCTTCATCGCGGGACATGAGCAAGAAACCTTCGGCGAGTACCGGATTTTTGTCCTTGAGTTTGCGTGCCAATTCTTTGTATAGCAAGAATCCGGAAAACTCAGCGGTACAAGAGCGTTCGAGGAATTCAATAAACAACTTGCGCTTTTCGCCGTCGATGTGTTCCCAGGATTGATCGAACTCGGCATCCCGCACGAAGTGGGTTTTGTTGTAGTCAACGCGGAACTCTTTGATAATTGCTTCGAGTTCGGCTTCGTTTACCGAGATGTCCATTTTGGCCATCTCGTCAAAGTCTGTTGTGTAAAATCTCGGTGTGAGAATAGTTTCTTTGGCTGGGGTTTTCGCTTCTTGCTGCTCGGCAAAAGCGGGTTTTTTGAGGGAATCTACCATATGTTTATTGGATTTTTTGCTTATAATTGCTCGCTTGTTTGAGATTTCGGGTACTGCGGGCGATCGCCCTTGTATCTCCGACCAGCGCTGTGCGGCGCACTTTGGCGCTCTCTGTGGAATTCAGGTCAAAGCTGCTGAAATTTCCACGCCCTCCAGTTTACCAAGCTCTCGACCCGGAAAGATGTTGCTGGCGTTAAGAATTGCTACGCACAATTACTTATGGGCTTTGAAACAGAAGGGATTCGGGAACAAAATTCTGCCTGTTGTCAATTTATAGGATACAGCATAAATAAATTCCCGTGTCAAGCTTTTGAAACACCCGATCGCCAACCACAAAATATATATTGAGGGAGCGCAATAGTTAAATAACCAGGCAGGACGGGCATAAAATGAGCAATTTAGGTGTTAGTTACCTTTTATGGGCAGCTTGTTTTTTCGGCCCATTCGGACTCCACCGCCTCTACAACGGCAAGATTGGCACGGGTTTGCTGTGGCTGTGTACCTTTGGGTTATTTGGGTTCGGGCAATTGTTTGACTTGCTACTTCTGCCGCAGATGGTGGACGAGCACAATGCCACTATCAGGGGCAAACTCGGGGTATCTCCCCAAGGTATACCGCTATCTTCCACCAGTGGGGCGATCGCCTCGACATACCAAAAGCCAACCCCCGAACAGTTAGGGATTAAACTCCTGAAGGCAGCTTATACCAAAAATGCAAGATTATCTGTCACTCAAGGGGTGATGGCAACCGGCGCTACTTTTGCCGAAGTGGAAGAGGCTTTCACGGCAATGCTCAAAACGGGTTATGTCAGCATCGAGAACGACCCAGTTAGTGGCGTCGTGATGTACTATTTTCACGAGCTTTAAGGAATGAGAATTAAATAACTTACAATTTTAATGATTGTGGGATGGGCGTCCCGCCCGTCCCTTATAGACGGGCGGGACGCCCATCCCACTTTTAAGAGTCTAAGTTATTAAATTTTCGTTCCTAAGCTGGAGTGGGTGCGTCAGTTGGGGGATTTGGCGTGTTGTTGGAGAAGCTAATCGCTGACGCACCCTACTACTTGTCACAGAGAAATGTAGGGTGCGTCAGTTGGCGGATTTTATGTGTTGTTCGACAAGCTAGTCGCTGACGCACCCTACTACTGGATATTGCTTGTTGTGGTTTGTCGAGCCAGCGAGGCAAAATCGGCTAGAATGTTTGTTTGTCTATACAACCAGAAAGTATTTAGCGTCATGGCAGTCCCTAAGAAGAAAACCTCCAAATCCAAGAAGAATATGCGTAAAGCCACATGGAAGCGCAAAGCTGTAGTGGCAGCTCAGAAAGCTTTGTCTCTCGGCAAATCTGTTCTGACTGGGCGTTCCAACAGCTTCGTGTATCCCGGCAATGAAGAAGAGGAGGAAGAGTAAAGCGATTAAAAATTAAAAATTGGCATTTCTGATATTTTGCACCATTCTCGGTTAACAGGCTTTGCTGGCTGTTGGGCAACACATATATTTTCTTGTGGGTGGCCACTTCTGGCCGCCCTAAAGGAAACCTTGAGAATGGTGCCAGATATGAGTTAATCGTTCTTTGCCATCGGTAAAATGATCGTGGCATCGCCAAAAGAATAAAATCGGTACTGATTCTCGATCGCCTCTCGGTACAAATCCAACAGCCGAGGCCTTCCAATCATCGCGCTTACCATCATCATCAAAGTAGAGCGCGGCAAATGAAAATTGGTAATTATCCCGTCTACAACCCGCCACTTGTAACCGGGATAAATAAACAAATTTGTCTGGCCGCAAAAAGGCTGCAACGAAAAATCGTCGCTCGCCGCCGCAGCTCCCTCTAAAGCTCGCACTGCTGTCGTACCCACAGCAAAGATCCGCCCGCCTCGGGCTTGAGTTTCGCGGATTTTCTCGACGGTGGTGGCGGGTACTTCCACCCATTCGCCGTGCATTTTGTGAGTCGTCACGTCTGCAACCTCCACCGGGCGAAACGTTCCTACTCCCACATGGAGGGTGACAAAAGTTTTTTCGATTCCCCGCTCTTCCAAGCGGCTGAACAATTCTTCGGTGAAGTGCAACCCTGCTGTCGGAGCCGCCACCGCCCCAAGCTTTTCGGCATAAACAGTCTGGTACTGTTCCGGCGCAGCTTGGGAATTTTCGATGTAGGGGGGCAGAGGTACGTGGCCGTATTCATCCAAAAACTTCGTCAGAGTCGCATCTCTAGGGATGTCAAACTCTAACAGCCGTCCCCCAGTTTGCTCGTCCCTGTCTATAACTGTCGCAGTCAATCGACGATCGACTGCCACAGCCTGGGGAAGGCAACAGCAAGGCCCTTCCGCAGAGTCATCACAGGAGGCGGGCTCAAACTCAATTTTGGCTCCCAACTTTAAGCGTTTCCCCGGTTTCACCAAAGCCAGCCAGCAGTTGTGCTGGCGTTCTTCCATCAACAATATCTCCACAGCCGGGCCGTTAGGTTTGTGCCCGTAGAGCCTCGCTGGCAGAACACGGGTGTTGTTCAGTATCAGCAAGTCTCCGGGTTCGAGCAAATCCGGCAAATCGTGGAAAATCCGGTGTTGGTGGCTGCTGGCAGAATCTACCACCAGCAACCGAGAACTGTCCCTCGGCACTACCGGATTTTGGGCAATGCACGAGGGCGGAAGTTCGTAGTCATAAGCGTCCAAAGACCAGTCAATCTCTGTCATCGGGTGAATTCCTGTCAAAAATCTGTCAACTCGGTAACAAATTGGGTAAAAACCCCCATCCCAAGTCGGGTGCTTTTCCCCTTGTGGTGGCGGGTATAGCCCGCGACGATAGAGGTGTAGCATCAGCTTTGCTCGAAGGATAGTTATGGAATACCTCTACTACATCGCTAATACTAGCCTCACTCTGAGAGTCGTGGATTACCTACGCACGGCTAGTCATCTTCCTTTGCAATTTATCACTGTTATTCACCAAATTGACGGCTGGGTCGTGAAGGTGAAAATGAGCCAATATTTGACTCCAGAAATGCACGGGGATTTTCGGGCTTTTATGAACGAAGTCGGGATTCCTTACGATCCTGAAATTCGCTTGCAAATGGCACTGTGGAGCTTGGAAACGGGACAGTCGCCGCTGAGCGTGATGCGCCGCTACCAGGTGGCCGTGGTTTGTCACGGAAGCCCAGACCGCAAAGAAATTGAAGCGTTTCGCCAGCAGTTTGTCAAGGGTCTGGGATATTGCCCGGAAACTTTGGCCTAGACTGGGAAGCAGATAAATTGCCTGCGATCGCAGAGTCCGAGCGGGAGAAGGCAAGAGGGGCAGAGGAGTTAACGCTTTTTCCATGTCCGTTAAAGATGAAGAAACCAATGGGCCACAGTCAAGGCAAGTTAACAATTAAAAATTACCAAGCGGTATTACTTTTTAATTTTAGCCTGTAATTTTTAATTTGACATTTCTAATCACTAAAAGCCGATCGAATGTATTCTTGCAGGGTAAGCCGGTAGTTTCCGGCAAGGGCGGATTGAGAGTTCGCTGTCGTTGGTGGTAATATTTGCTTGGTCTTTTGCCGCGAAGGCTCGCACCTGACTAAGGCGACATCGAACCGACAAGAATTATTTGCTAAATCTGGACGAGTGCTTAAAAATATTTCGGCGGTTTGCCAAAGTTTGGCTTGTTTTGCTGCACTAACAGCCAAGATTCCCCCAGCATCCCAATTTCCACGACGGCGAGTTTTCACCTCTACAAAGGCTAATGTTGGGAATTGGCGATCGCGAATTCCTGGGTTTTTTTCGCCCTCTTCATCTCTTCCGAGGGCGATGATGTCAATCTCTCCCCAGCGACAGTGGTACTGACGGTGCAGGATTTCCCAACCTTGCTGCTGTAACCACTGGGCGACTAAGTTTTCTCCCAACGTGCCGAGATCCCGAGAGTTTGTCGGTTGGGGAGAGTTGGAGGCGGCGGGAACCACCGAAGAGGAGCGCTTTCTGGTAGAATTCAATTCTGAACTGTCATTGCTGCCCATTAGCTTTAACTTATGAATTCTGGAATTCGCCAACATCGCAAAAATATTTATAATTTCTTGCTGAGTTTTGTTATTTTAGCAGTAATTGCCGCTGGGGCGATCGCGATTAATCCCGCACCTGCTTTCGCCTTGGATCGCGACAAAGAAATCCTAGTTGGCGCTGATTTTAGCGGACAAGTTTTGACTAACGACAGTTTTAATAAAGCCAATCTTCGCAACAGCAATTTTACCAATGCAGATTTAGGAGGCGTAAGTCTGTTTGGCGCCAATATGGAAGAGGCAAATTTTGAAGGCGCTAATTTAAGGGGTGCGACTTTGGATTTGGCTCGCATGATGAAAGCTAATTTAACTAATGCTATCCTTGAGGGTGCTTTTGCTTACAATACCAGACTGGAAGGAGCTGTGATTGACGGTGCTGATTTTACTGAGACTCTCCTCCGAGACGATATGATCGAAAAGCTTTGTAAGGTTGCCAAAGGTACTAATCCGGTGACTGGTAGAGAGACTCGCGAAACTCTGTTTTGTGATTATTAAAAGATATAGCGGTTCTCAGAAAGATGAGGTATGTTGTTGGGCTTCAGCCCTCTTGGTTTCAGTGGTTATATAACCTGTCAGTCATACCTCACCTTTTTGAGAAAGGCTATAAGACGGCGGTTGAAACCGCCGTGTCTTCTAAAATCTTATTAGCCCCAAGGTACAGAGGTTAAATCGTAAAAATTAACTTGACGCAGCCGCTCTAATTCCTCTATCCATTCTTGTTCGGCGCACAGTTGTTGGTAATATTCTATAGCAGCATCGGTTTTTTTCCACATATCGAGGGCAATCCGGCGCCGCTTGATGCTGATGATTTGCTCGATACAGGCGATCGCCGATCGAATTACTAAAGGCGCGCGATACACATTTTTTTCCGAAAACTCGTTTAAATGAAATAAATGCGAGATTTGATTGAGTTGAGTCGGATATTCAATAAAGCTATCTTGTAATTTTAATATTAACTCAGAAGGCGCTGCTTGTAAATAGATGTTGTGCAGTATTTCTGCATTCAAAATTAGGTGCCACAAAAATCTGTGATGGGATAAGCTAAACTGCACGTCTCTAGCTTCTATGGCTTCTCTGACTTCTTGGCGGTATTCGGGACAGTGCAAGTAAATCTGCAATAATTGCGCTTCTGCTTCTTCTAACAGACTGCGGGCTGCTACTGAAAAGCCTGTTTTTGAACTTTTGCTGTCGCTGCTTGCACGCTGCTTTTTATATTGTTTGCTCGGCTTTAGTTTGTTTCTAATCAACAGTGGCATTGTCAATGCTTCGTCTTGATTCAGCCGCTTTTCCCAATCGCTGACTACTTGATTGAGCAAGTTTTCTGCTATCATTTTTGTGAGGCGAAAATCTCCTTTACTGAGGATTTCGGCACTTTTTTGCAGATAGTGTGATAACTGATTGTCGTCACTAATATTGGTTAATAATTTAATAATTTTTTTGGTGATTTGCTGGGAAGTATCCGCTTGCTTCAAATCTTGATTGACGAGCATTTGTTGGATTTGCCAATCGAGCCACAATGGGCAATTGTCTAGCAATTCTCGATATTGTTCTGGGGAGTAGGTTTTGAGGTATTCGTCGGCATCTTTGCCGTCGGGAATGTTGAGTACCCGCAGTTGTACTTCTCCTTGATAGGCGAGTTGTTCTATTTCTCCAATGGCTCGCTCTGCTGCTTTGGTTCCTGCTTTGTCGGCGTCGAAGTTGAGGATAATTTGTTTGGAGTCAGTATACCGCAATAACTGCCGCACTTGGTTTAAACTCAGGGCTGTGCCGAGTGATGCTACGGCGTTGGAGATGCCCGCTGCTTGAAGTGCGATCGCATCAAAGTACCCCTCTACGACGATCGCGCGATCGGCTTTGCTAATGGCTGTTTTGGCTGTATCTAAGCCATATAAAGTCTTGCCTTTGTCGAATAGTTCTGTTTCGGGAGAATTGAGATATTTCGGTTGTTCGTCGCCGAGAGCTCTGCCGCCGAAACCGATGACTCTACCTTGGGTATCGCGAATGGGAATCATGATGCGATTGCGGAAGCGATCGTAATAGCCACTTCCGCCTGATTTGCGCGGTACAATTAATCCTGCTTGCTCTACTAATTGCGCCGGATAGTTTTTTTGTTCTACTAAATAACTGTAAAGTGCTTCCCAACCTTGGGGTGCATAACCTAGTTGAAATTGTTGGATAGTTTCTTCGCTGAGCTTGCGTTCTGATTTGAGATATGCTAAGGGTTCTTCTCCTTGAGATTGCCGTAAAGCGTGTTCGTAAAATTTGGCGGTTAGTGCTGAGATTTCATAGAGTTGTTCCCGCAAAGAAATTTGGCGCTGCAATTCTTGTCGGTGTTCAGGTTCGACTGTTTTGATGGGGACTTGGTAATTTTTAGCTAATTCTAATACGACTTCGCTGAAGGAGCGTTTCTCCAATTCCATGAGAAATTTAAAGGCATTGCCACCTGCACCGCAGCCGAAACAATAGTACATTTGTTTAGCTTGGTTGACGGTGAAACTGGGAGACTTTTCGTCGTGGAATGGACACAAGCCGACGAATTCTTTGCCGCGTTTTTTTAAGATGACTCTACCGGAAATAACATCTACTATGTCGGCTCGTTGTTTGACTTCTTCGATTGTTTCTGGGTGCAGCCTAGGAACTTGCATAGGACTATGTTAGGTGAGTTAAAATTATGTTTGTTTTGATCGATCGCACAATTGGAGTTTTTCTGTACGTAGAAACCGGGTTTTTTACGAAAATACAGAGGTTTCCGCCCGGATATTCGGTTTAAAAACCCGGTTTCTTTAAGCTTGATGCGATCGTGAAGTGTTGGCAAAGCAAGATAAGCTGTTACTACTAATTTAAACTGTATTATTCGGGACGGGCTAGAAGCCCATCCCACTCATGGTTTGATTGTTTTTTGACATACAATTTAAATGCTGCAACAGCTTACTCGCTTTATTGTAAGATGTTGACACTAACTTTAAGGAGCATGGGCAATAATGCGAATTTTAATGATGGGCGGTACTAGGTTTATTGGGGTTTATCTTACTAAGATTTTAGCAGCACAAGGGCATGAAGTGGTGTTGTTTAACCGGGGCAATAAGCCTGTGCCGGTTGCGGGGGTGAAACAGATTTTGGGCGATCGCACAAATGTTGCACAATTGCAAGAACAGTTATCGGCGGTTGAGTTTGACGCGGTTTTTGACAACAACGGTCGGGAATTGAGCGATACAAAGCCTTTAGCTGAGATATTTAAGGGGCGGGTGCAGCACTTTGTTTATATGAGTTCTGCGGGGGTTTATTTGAAATCCGACCAAATGCCTCATATCGAAGGAGACGCTACGGATCCGAAAAGCCGACATTTGGGTAAGTGCGACACGGAAAATTATTTGGCAGAGTCCGGTTTGCCTTGGACTTCGATCCGCCCGACTTACATCTACGGCCCTCAAAATTATAACGATTTGGAGGCTTGGTTTTTCGATCGCATTGCGCGCGATCGCCCGATTCCGATTCCTGGTAACGGGATGCACTTCACGCAGTTGGGGCACTGTCAGGATTTGGCGATGGCGATGGCGGGGGTTTTGGGTAACGAAAGGGCGATCGGGCAAATTTACAACGTTTCGGGCGATCGATTTGTCACCTTTGATGGTTTAGCGCGCGCCTGCATTCAAGCCGCAGGCAAATCACCCGATGCTATTAAGATTGTACACTACGATCCGAAACAATTTGACTTTGGTAAAAAGAAAGCTTTCCCCATGAGATTGCAGCACTTTTTCGCCTCAGTTAATAAAGCTGTCACCGAACTTAACTGGAAACCGGAGTTTGACTTAGTTTCGGGATTGAAAGATTCATTTCAGAATGATTATGTAGTTTCGGGAAGGGACAAAGCTGAGATAGATTTTTCCGTTGACGATCAGATTTTGAAAGCCCTTTAAACTAAAATTAGACTGAGGTACCTGCGACTTCAGAAACCCGGTTTCTTCGTAGATTTATCCTGATTGTTGGCAAAAATCGTAGAAACCGGGTTTCTAGCCCATGCGTCTAAACCATGTTAAATCAAAGTAAAGTGCACAGCCTGCACTCTAACTATCTGAGGTGAAAAGAATAACATGAGATTCATCAATCCCAAAATTGACTTTGCCTTCAAGAGAATATTTGGCTCGAATCAAAATACAGATATTCTGATTAGTTTCTTAAATGCCCTGCTTTATGACGGGGAAGCCATCGTTGAAAGTTTAGAAATCATCGATCCTTCTTTAGTCCCTCCGATAGTCGGACTTAAAAACAGCTACTTAGATGTCAAAGCCAGACTAAACGACGGCACATTTGTAATTATCGAAATGCAAGTTTTGAACGTGCAGGCATTTAGCAAGCGAGTTTTGTACAATGCTGCCAAAACTTATGCACTGCAACTAACAATGGGAGAACTTTACCGACAATTGCGGCCCGTGATTGCTTTGACTATCACAGATTTTAAAATGTTTGATGATTCTCAAGATGTGATTTCGCATTTTATTTTCAAAGAAAGAACTCGCCTGTCTGATTATCCCGATAATCAGATGGAGTTAGTATTCGTAGAGTTGCCAAAATTCCAGAAAGAATTGGAGGAATTAAAAACAATCGCCGACAAGTGGATTTACTTTATTAAAACTACTGGAAGTTTGAATGAAGTACCTCAAGCAATGGCTACAGTTCCGCAAATTCAGAGAGCTTTTGAAATTGCGAATCAAGTTAGTTTGACACGAGAGGAATTTGATATGTTGCAAGAGCAAGAGTTTTTGATTCAAGATCAGGAGGGTTCTGTGGCTCTAAGCAGGGAAGAAGGCAGGGAAGAAGGCAAGAAACAAGGACAAATAGAGTTAACTATGCGTTTGCTGAATCGCCGTTTAGGTCAACTAAACCCGGATGTTCAAACCCAGATCGGCGAATTGTCGATCGACAAATTGGATGATTTAACAGAAGCCCTGTTAGATTTCTCCAACGCGGAAGATTTGACTGCTTGGTTGGAGGTTAATTCTCAATAAACTAACCACTCTTTTTTGAAGTAAAACTGTCAGAGCAAAGATGATTCGCTGACTATTTTACCACTTGTCGGCAGAATCATCTTGTAAGTTTACAGACTTTCTGCTGTAAAGCCGATCGCAAATTAGTTAAACTGAATCAGATACAAAACCTCTCCCCAAACCCCTGTTTTACTCCGAAAGGGGAGAAAAACTCGGAAATATCAGGTAAATTTCATGCTTGGAATCACACTCGGCACTCGCTACAGCATTATCCGTCACTTGGGAGGCGGCGGATTTGCTCAAACTTATTTAGCTGAAGATAAGCAGCTACCAGGTAATCACCTGTGCGTCGTCAAGCAGCTTAAACCTCAAGCAACCGATCCCGAAACTTTACAGATAGCAAGACGTTTGTTTGATACGGAAGCACAAGTTTTGTATAAGTTGGGAAATCACGATCGCATTCCGCAACTTTTTGCTTACTTTGAAGAAAATCAAGAGTTTTATCTCGTTCAAGAATTTATCGAAGGCCACGATTTAAGTCAAGAAATTACACCCCCCCAAACCCCCCCTTACCAAGGGGGGGCTGGAGTTGCCTCCCCCCCTTACCAAGGGGGGGCTGGAGTTGGCTCCCCCCCTTACCAAGGGGGGGCTGGGGGGGGTTCTCCTGGAAATTCGGGCGGAATGAAAGAAGATGAAGTGATTGGAATTTTGCAGGAACTTCTAGAAATTTTAGATTTTGTACACCAGCAAAATGTGATTCACCGCGATGTCAATCCGCGCAATATCCTGCGCCGAGATCGAGATGGTAAGTTAGTGTTAATTGACTTCGGCGCAGTCAAGGAAATTACTACTCAAATTACTAATTCTCAGCCCAAGAATAGCTTGAGTGTGAGCATCGGAACTCCCGGTTATATGCCCAGCGAACAAGCTCACGGTAATCCGAAACTCAGCAGCGATATTTATGCAGCAGGTGCGATCGCAATTCAGTTTCTCACGGGCATCAATCCCCACCAAATGCCAAAAAATCCTGATACAGAGGAAATTATTTGGCAAGATAAAGTATCGGTTAGTCCTGAATTTGCCAAGATTTTAGATCGGATGGTAAAGTACGATTTTCGGCAGCGTTATTCGAGTGCTGGCGAAACTCTGCAAGCTATTAAAGAGTTGCAAAATTCTTTCAGCGGTACTGTTCCGATATTACCTCCGGTTGTTGCTGCAAAAAAGCTGCCTAAACCGCGCCAAAAACTATATTTTAAAATTGGGGCAATCGCCGGTTTTATTGGTATCACTATTATAGCATCAATTTATGGTGTCAATACTTTTAATTCTGCCAATGCAACTGACTTGCACAATCGAGGGATTACTCTTTACAATTTAAGCCGATTTGAAGAAGCTCTAGCAGCTTACGATCGAGCCATAACTCTCCGCCCGGATTATGCGGAAGTTTGGCAGGAAAAAGCTAAAACTTTATATGAGTTGAAAAAATACAAGGAATCACAGTCAGCTTACGATAAGGCAATAGAATTAAAGCCGGAATATTTGGAAGCTTGGACGGGACGCGGTTATGCTTTGGATAAGTTAGAACAGTCAAAGGAGGCGATCGCATCTTTTGACAACGCTTTGAAAATCCAACCAGACTATCCCGCAGCGTGGGAAGGTAGAGGCGATGCTTTGTTAGACTCGCAGCGGTATGAAGAGGCGATCGCATCCTACGAAAAAGCCGTACATTTTCAGCCAAATTTGTACCTTGCGTGGTACAATCGCGGCCAAGCTCACCAAAATTTAAAACAGTACGATCGCGCTGTAGAATCCTATCAAAAAGCAGTTGAAATTAAATTCGACAATTCTGATGCTTGGTACAATTTAGGCAATGTTTTCCTAGAATTGAACAAAAACCAAGAAGCTTTTGAAGCTTATGAAAAAGCCGTGCGGTTTCAGCCTAATTTTTATCAAGCTTGGTATAGTAAAGGCATAGCTTTGCTGAAAATGCGCCGACATGAAGAAGCGGTAGAAGCTTACGAAAAAGCTGTTAAATTAAAACCGGATTATCATCAAGCATGGTATAATTTAGGTTGGTCTTACCACGAATTACGCAAGTACGAATCAGCTATTGAGTGTTACAGTAAAGCCTTGGATTTAAATCCGAAAGAATCTCAAGGCTGGTACAATAGAGGTAATGCTCAGTACAATTTAAAGCGGTACGAAGATGCGATCGCCTCTTACAACGAAGCTGTCTATGTCAAACCGGACTATTCGGAAGCCTGGTACAGCCGCGGTAACGCCCTTGTAGCGGTGAAAAGATTCGGAGATGCGATCGCCTCTTACGACAAAGCAATTCGCTACAAGCCGGATTATGGAGCGGCTGTGGAGGCAAAAAAACGGGCCGAAAGTCAGTTAGGAAACAATCCGCAACAGCTTCAACGACAATAACAGGACTTATATCATATTAGGAATCTGCCAACCCCATGATGTAGTATTAATTTATCTCTCTTTCTTTGCAAATATTTCATGCGACGAGATTCAATCTTCTACAAAATGTTCGGGCAAGCGCCAACTTTACTGTTCGATCTACTGGCTACAACTCCAGCAAATGCTGCCAATTATCGCTTTGACTCGGTTGCAGTCAAAGAACCTAAATTTGAAATTGATGGCGTATTTTTGCCACCAGAATCTGAAGGTGCAGGCATCGTCTATTTTTGTGAAGTTCAGTTTCAAAAAGATGAACAACTTTACGAAAGGTTGTTTGGCGAATCATTTTTATATTTTTACCGCAATCGCAGTCGTTATAGCGATTGGCAAGCTGTGGTGATTTATCCATCTCGTAGCATTGAACAAAGCGATGTTTATCCTTATCGAGCTCTGCTCAACAGCAATCAAGTGCATCGGGTGTGCTTAGATGAGTTGGGGGATATTCGGGCCTTGCCTTTGGGAATTGCGCTGATGGTGTTGACGACTGTCGAAGAGGCTCAAGCACCAGCAGAAGCAAGATATTTGCTGAGCCGAATGGAGCAAGAAGTTGCCCCAGAAGCCAGCCGTGACATAATAGAACTATTGACGACTATTATGTCATACAAATTTACACAGTTAAGTCGAGCGGAGGTGGAATCGATGTTGGGAATTACACTACAGGAAACGAGGTTCTATCAAGAAGCTAAAGCGGAAGGATTGCAGCAAGGATTGCAGCAAGGATTACAGCAAGGACGACAAGCAGAAGCCTGTGCGCTGATTGTCCGACAATTGACTCGTCGGTTACAGCAGGAAATGTCTGAGGAAATGCGATCGCGCCTTGCTAATCTTCCCTTGCCGATACTCGAAGATTTGAGTGAGGCGCTGTTGGATTTTGCTACTGGGGCGGATTTGCAGGCTTGGCTGGAGGCGCAGCAGTCGGAAATATAAGAATTTTGCGAACTTGTCCGTGCGATCGCAACATTTGAATCGAGATCCACATCCAACTCAAGCAGGTATCGAAGGCATCTTGCAAAATTTTAAATACGACGATCGCTCATTTCTATTTAACGGGCGATCGTCACTTTTGTCAAGCTATATATTGTGCTGGCGTAAGTCCTGTTTTACCTAACAGCAGGACTAATTACCGTAACACGGCGGCTGTCTACCAACATCGGCCAAAAACCGCGATCGCTCAATGCTTTTACCGCCGCAGTAGCAGCGTTTTGATCCGTTGTATAAGCAACGAATAAAAAGGGACGTTGGCCGTAGGAAGCTAAGCCTACTTGCGTACCCAATGCTTGCTTGACTTGGCCGGCTAATTCCGGTTGATTGAAGTAATCTACTAACACGGCGTAACCGGGGCCGAGGGCTTGGGGATTGAACCCACTATTCCCAGTCTGGGGATTGGCGATTGGTTCTGAACCTGCTGCTGGCTGGGGGTTGTAGACAGGCAGGTTTTGGGGAAGTGCTGCTGCGGGCGATCGAACTACGTAAGCCTGCAATCCGACAACATCTTTGATGTATTTAACCCAATCGATCGCAATTTGCGAGTTACGAAACCCACCAACCCTCGTCACAGTATCGTTAATGTACCGACAAACTGTATTGTCATTATTTCCGGGAAAAGAGCGTTTTGCTTTTTCTTGCTGTTCCGGTGTTCGGGTGACAATTAACAGTAGATATTCGTCGGACTTCGGTGGTTCGCAGCTTGACTGAGCTTTAGCAGAACTCGCCAAAATTGTCAATGTCAAAATTGCGATCCAAGTAGCAGAAAATAGGGGAATAGACACAATAAAATTGTACAATTCTTCCCTAAATTTTCCTAACTTCGCTGTGGATTTTTGTGCTTGTTTATTCATGCTGTCTGTAGGGATGCGAGGGCATCGGGAATAGTTGCTGACGGTGCTTGAAATTCACCTGTCAGTACATATTCTAATCGCAGTTTTAACCAAGTAATGAACACTGGATCTGTGGAAACAATAGCTGCTGCTGGTTGAGGGCATTTTGCTTTAATGGCTGCCATTGCGGGTGCTTCTAGGAAAGCGGGTTGTTTGACCAACCAGAAGTCTATTTGTTTTTCTTGTTCATGGTAGTTGCGAGTTCTTTCTTTAAACACTTCATCAAGGGCTTCTTCTTCTAGCAAAAAGCGTTGGCTGGCTAAAACGTAGTAGTAGGTTTGCATTTTTGTCGGTTGTTAGGGGTTGGTAGTTGGTGGTGAATGTCGCCTGTATCTGTGAGTTTTGTCGATTAAGGGTGAATGTGCCGAGTTGTGGCAGTTCGAGAACCTTAGACTATTGTGCCGTTTACTTTACCCTATTTGTTGTCATTTTGGGTAGGTGCAGCGCCAGTTATGTCTGAAAAATGATTGGTTTGAGGGGAGTTGGGGGAGTTGGGGATTATTTTTCTGAGGGTTGATTTTTGTGGAAAATTTAGGTGACAATAGTAAATTAGATAGAGTTGTACGTTGAAGAATTACAAATTATTAAGGCAATCTTGGGCTGTCATACCGGATGAGGAGTGGTTTGCATATGGACAGTATTGCGATCGGTATTGCTTGGTGTGTCGCGTGGGGCGATCGACGGAAACCTCAATTTGATCTAAGCGTGTTGCAGGAAATGCGACGGGCGTTGACTTCTGGGGAGGAAGTGCCGGTCCAGGTGAGGGAAATTGTCGATCGAGTCAGGGCACTAGAGAAACTTGAGTTTCCTCAAACTCTCGAAAAACTAACCGAGCTGACAGAGACACATTCGGTATTGTGGGAATCTAAAATTGGTTTAGTTTACGGCGGCGCAACCAAAATCAAGCAATATGTATTTGAAGCGGCAAAACTACCGGATATTCGTGGCGCGTCAGCTTTACTAGACAGAATTAATTTAGTCGATATTCCTGCTTTCTTTGGCGAACCCCAAAAATCTGTTTCAGTTTCCCAATGGCTAAAGGAAAACTTTCCCACTTTAGAAGCAGCTTTAGTTAAAGAATTACTTGTTTATTACAAAGGCGGCAATATCCTCGCTTTTTGTCCGGCTGCATTTGTGGACGATCTAGCTAATGCCATTGAAAAACGCTATACTTACGAGACTTTGACGGCGAATTCCTGTGCTGTTGGAGAGAAATTTAAGCTGTTAGAAATTCGCTTAGGATTGTTGCCAGATAATATTCAAGATACTTTCTGGTTAGAAAAATACCGTCAGGCAAATTCTGAATCCGATCGCGTTAAAAGAGAATTGGTCAAAGCTTGTTTTGGTTATCCCAAAAATGATTCTGAAGAAGTTGATTTTTTTCAGAATCGGAAAAGTTTTAACGAATTAACTACTAGGTTGGCGATTTTATTCAATCAGCGCCGGAGTGGAAATGATTTTCCTAATCGCCCCAGTCGTCGTTATCCGCCAATGTTTGAAACGCATCCTTATTTAAGGAGAGATGAGAGCGATCGACGATCGGCTATCGCCAGAATTAGCGATCTTCCGGGCAATCCATCACTATCTGAATCATTAGTTCGCAAGCGGATTGTAGGTCAAATAGCTAAACGAGAGGTATTTCAGGAAAATTTACCGACTTGGTTTACAAATCTAGGTCTTGATTGGCAGCCGACTGGCATTAGAATTAAAAGTTGGGTAGCAGAATTTGAGGATTACTTAAATAAGCCAGAAAATAGTCAACTAGCTAGCGACTATTATACCATCGATCCTCAGCCTGAAGAAGCCAGATCTCTCAGAGAAATTGGCAATGCTTCTCAAGGTTTTGTCGCCTATATTTATGCAGATGGCAATAATATGGGCGGCTACATTCAGCAAATTCAAACTCCACAAGAGTACAAGAAATTCAGTGAAGATATTTTCCAAGCAACTGAACAATCTGTTTATAAAGCATTAGCAGAGCATCTCAGACCTCATCTACTGAACAATTTAACCGATCCAGATAACGAAGACCGCAACGATCGCTGGATTCATCCTTTTGAGATTTTGGCGATCGGCGGCGATGATGTGATGTTGATTGTGCCAGCCGATCGAGCTTTGGCGATCGCTAAAACCATCGGCGAAGAATTTGAAAATATATTGCTACAAACAGGTGGTTATAGACTAGATAATAGCCGTCCTAGTTACGCAGCACACCGCTATTCACCAGAAAAAGCAACTCCTTCTCATTGCAAGTTAAGTATGTCAGCAGGAGTCTTAATTACAGCAGAGGATACCCCAATTTATTACGCTCAGAAGCTGACAAATCAGCTCCTCAAATCAGCTAAAAAATCTGGCAAAACATTGAAAGATGCTGGATATTTGGGAGGAACCATAGATTTTTTAGTAATGAAATCTGTCACCATGATTGCATCGAGTATTGAAGATTTTCGTAAAGAAGGTTTAACGATGAATCGAGGAGCCAAACTGAAGCTATATGCTGCACCTTATACCTTACATGAAATAGGTGGATTAATTCAATCTGTCAAAGCTTTGCAAAAAGCTGAATTTCCCAAATCGCAACTCTATCAAATTCGCAGTTTTCTAGAACGAGGAAAACAAACGACAATCCTCAATTACCGCTATTTCCGAACCAGACTGAAACAAGGCAAGGCAGAATTAAGAGCAGAATTTGAGGATGCTTGGTGCAAACCAAAAGACAAAGAAAATAAGGGAAATTTAGCTCCTTGGATGTTCGATTTAAAAGAGGGAGTTTATGAAACCATCTGGCGAGAACTTGTGGATATTTACGATTTCATTGAAGAAGATTCCGAACCAATTTCCGAAGAATTAGCAAATATGGAGGTAGACTCATGATTGTTCTCAATGAACTTTCAAATTTAGTTGAAACTTATACACTTACAGCAGTAATTGATACGGCTTTGTGCGTAGGTGCCGGCGGTTCCTCCGGTTCCCTAGCAGATAAGCCGATCGTCCGCAATTCAGAAGACAACTTGTTAATTCCCGGTTCTCAAATCAAAGGCCGCCTCCGTCACGAATGCGAGAAAATTGCGAGAGGTTTGGGGTGGGAAATTTGCGAATCTCCGAATGCCGGTAAAATGGTTGTCCGCAGAGAGAATGCACCGAATAAATTTAAGCGCAACGAATACGAAGTATTAGGATATAATGATACTTATCACTGTTTAATTAGTCAAATTTTCGGCGATCCAGTTTTGCCGTCGCGCATAATTATTGACGACTTAATTTGCACAGAAGACCCGGAAAATTTAGCTGAATTTATACGTCCGGGAGTCACAATTAATCGCCGCCGTCGCACCGCTGAAGAAAACAAACTTTACTTTTTAGAGACTTCTCCGCCGAATGTTTCACTGAAGTTTAAAGGTCAAATTCATCTGTTACCAAATTGTCCCAGTTATGCGAAACCTCTGATGTTGGCTGGTTTCAAGCACATTCACGCATTAGGTGGAAGTAAATCGGCAGGTTTGGGATGGCTGAGTTGGGAAACTTTACCGAATTTTGAAGTTACTGATGCAGATTGGGATTGTCTAGCGAAGGGAGGGGAAAATGCAGCGAATTGAACTGGAAATTAAGGTTTTGTCTCCTTTGGCGATCGCGCGCCAGAAACCGGGAGGTTCGATTAGCGAAGCTGTAGACTATATCCCCGGTACGGTGATTCGGGGTGCTGTGGCTGCTCAGATTTTGGATCTATCAAATGGGCGATCGACTGATTTGACCAAAAATGGCGGCGATTTTCAAGCTTTATTCTTGAGTGAACATCCCGCAATTTTTCAAAATGCTTATCCAGCACTGATATTTGATGGCGATCTAGTCTCTAAAGATACATTTGAAGAATATGGAGTTTTACCTGCAACAGCACTCAGTTCTAAAAATAAGCCTGGTTTCAAAGAGGAAGAGGACGATCCAGAAAGAAATGGCGTTTTTGACACTTTAATCGATCGCTTTTGTGCTGAAGGTTATGGACATCCCTACGATCCAAATTGCCCAAAAGATGGAGGGAGAGTCGATTCTGCTGGAATTACTTTTTATGGTAAATTCGACGATATGTATCACAGTCTTAAGGTCAACAAACGCCTACTAACGCGAGTTGGGATTAATCGTCGCAGGGCTACATCGGAGGAAGAAATACTTTACAGCCTGGAAGTTTTGAATGAATCTCAGGAAACCAAACAAAATCCTGTTTACTATCTAGGTGCGATTTTAGTGGAAGACGATTTAGCAGAATCTCTGCGAAATTTCATTCAGGATCGCCATCAAAATTTTCGGTTGGGCGGTTCGACTTCCAGAGGATTGGGGAAAGTTGAAATTCAGACAAAAAATCCTGTTGATGCTAAGATAGATGTGAGCGATCGCATCGATGAATTCAATCAAAGGCTAAAAGAGCGTTGGGACAAATGGGTAGTTTTTGGCAGTCCTATTAAAGAGTCACCAACAAAGCTAACTTACTTCACCCTGGACTTGCAATCTGATGCTATACTGACTGAAAACTGGCGACGTACAACTGTAATATCTGAAAAGATGTTGCACCAGTTTGCAGGGGTTGAAGCTCAAGATAAATCTTTGCGTTTGGAGGCGGCTTACAGCAGTTATGATTTTCTGTCTGGTTGGAATGCGGGCTGGGGGTTGATGAAAGATGTAGAGCTGATTACCACGAAAGGAGCGGTTTATTTGTTCAGTACAACTCAACCAGAGCTTTGGATTCAGAGATTGGGAGAGTTGGAAATGAGGGGATTGGGCGATCGAACTTCTGAAGGCTTCGGTCAAATTCAAATTTGCAACGATTTTCACCTTATATTTAGAGACAAGCCAGTATGAGTATAAGCACAGAGCAAAAAATAGAGTTAGAAGTACAAAGATCTATTCGCCAAGTAGAAGACGATCTAGTCATTTGGATTCAGGATGCTTTAGATACTTGTCAATATGGCAAGTCGGGAAAAGAAGAACTAGAGGAATCACAGTTCCGCAACTTAGTCCGCGTTGCTGACACAACTGATAGTGCAGAAGTTATTAAAAACTTTGTGCGATATCAAGTAGGAAGAGATAGAAAATGGGGAAGGGGGGAAGAATCTTTAGCGACAAGGCTGATTCAAGATATTGATGGTAACATTAAAAATAGTGCTGGAATAATTGCAGAATGTTCTCAAACTGACTTTAAACCTATTTGGCTGGAACTAATTCGCCGTTATTTAGGTTATGGCTCTCGACATCTCAAGTATTTGAAAGATGGACAAAATCTCTAACTATCTATAACAGTCTTCCATAAATTAATAGGAGATTTTGAAATGATTAAGACAGTTATATGCTCCGTGGGTATCAGCGCTGCCAGAAAAATTTCAGGAGTTAAACCGCGGGAGCTAACTAATTGGGTTAGACAGCAACAAAGTATGGAATGTGCTGCTGAAACAATATTTTCTACTTTCCGTGATATCCGTCCAGAAGGAGAAAGCTTGAAGAACGACTTATCCGCGGAAATTCATTCTCTTGTTCGGATTGGGATTACCAATCAAGATAGAATAATTTTGCTTGCTTCAAGTACGGACGACGGATATTGCTGCGCTCTTGCGGTTGAGAAATATCTAAAACATCATTGGGAGGGTATATATGCCAAAGCAGAATCAGTTCCGGGGCTTCAAGTTATAGATCCCGATCTTTTCCGAACAACAGGAGTAGTTGAATTTGTACAGCGCATTATTAAAGAAGTTAATAGCTATGAGGCAAGTAATATTATTCTGAATCCGACTGGAGGATATAAAGCACTGGTTCCTTACACAGTTTTACTGGGGATGTTGAAAGGAGTTAAGTGTGATTATATTTTTGAACAGTCAACTACAGTTATAGAATTACCTCCACTTCCTGTAGAATTTAAGCGATCGCAATTTGAAGCTTATAAAGATTTACTAGAAAAGATTGAGCGTGAGACAGCAATTACTCAAGCAGAATGGGAAAATAATGTCCCTTATTCTGAAAGAGAAGCGTTTAAGCCACTAATTGAGTTTTCCGAGGAAGGAGTAACTATTTCTGGTGTAGGTTTCTTGTTTCTTGAGGAAATGCGTAAACCTTCAGTTTTAGTCCCCTTTCTTTCTCAAAAAGCTATTAGAGATTGTTTTGATAATCTGGCACAACTAAGACAGTGTGATCCATTTGCTTTTTTGTTGAAGGCTGCTAGTTCCAAAGATGGTTTTCAACAATATGAACATATTAACGTTGGGAATGGGTTGCGCTGGCTCAAGCCTGGTAGAACAACCGATCGCTATTTAGTATCTGTGGAAGATTGGCGTATGCTGGTGTGGAGAGCAATCCGCGAAGATCAGGAGGGTCCAAAATATGCAAGTAAGGTTACAGTCGATCCTACAACTGAACGGCGATCGTATGCTCCTTTCATGCGTATGGAATTTGTGAAATAATTGATGTGTTCAGTTGGTTAAGTCTGAATTAACTTAATTACGTAGGTAAGTTTATGTTTGATACATTCAAAAATCGACTGGAAATCACAGGAACACTTACAACAGTAACGGCATTACGCATTAGTGCCGGACGTTCCACTGAGCCCATCGGCTCCGATTTACCAGTAATCAAAGATGCTTTGGGTAGACCTTTAATTCCCGGTTCAAGCTTTAAAGGTGCTCTGCGATCGCGCTTAGAGAGCTTCCTTCGAGGTATTGACCCAAATTTAGCAGAAGATCCGGCTAACTACACAACTTCAACTAGAAACAATCAAGTCAAAGCTTTCAAAGAAAAGTACAAAAATAATGACTTAAATTTAACACAAGAACTCATCGGTATAACCGACGATATTGGTAGTTTATTTGGCACTCCTTGGATGGCTAGTAAATTCCAAGTTCGCGACTTAACCGTACAACCCGATGCGTGGTTTGGACAATATCAAGAACGAGATGGTGTAGCCATTGACAGAGACACAGAAACCGCCGCAGATGGCAAACTTTACGACTACCAAGTTGTCCCCGCCGCAACACCGTTTGATTTTAAAGCAGTAGTTGAAAATGCTCACGATTGGGAATTGGGTTTATTGATGATTGGTTTGCACCAATTTGAGACAGAACAAATACCTCTCGGAGGCGGACGATCGCGCGGCTTAGGTGTGGTTAAACTAGAAATTGACAAAATGCGCTGGATTGATGTCGAAGACCATCCCGAATTTTTGTTAGAATACTTACAAAAGTTAGTCATGGGAGATGAAACGGCTTATGAAGATGCGGCCGATTATAAAGATGAGTGGGTACAAAAGCTGATCGATCGACTGACTCCTAAACAAACCAAATCATCTGAAACTATAACTCAGACACAGTGAGGTAAATATGGCGTTCAGCAATTATCAAGAACTCGGCGAAGTTCTTCAAAATTTTCAGATTTACTACACAGAAGTCAATTTTATAGGCGAAACTGAGTTTGATATTCCTAGCTGCTTTCTAAAAGATTTGGAAATTGTCATTCAGGATGGATTACCTGATGATTCAGAATTTACAATTTGTGAGAACTTAATTTATCCAGTTGTCAAAGAAGTTTGGAAACATTATCGTACTAAGTTTGTTTTGTGGAGTCATAAATATCTCACGGATTGTGAAAACCCTGACAGGTTTCCTGAATATATTTTGGCTAAACGCTCTCATTTGGGAAAAGTCGTTTTTGATAAACCTTATTTGGTATTAGTCGATGCTAAGCAAGATAGATTTCATGAAGGGTGGGTTCAATGTCTTCTTGAAATGATTGTTGCACAGCAGACTGGCGATCGAACAAATAACGCTATCTTTGGAATTGTTTCCCACGGTAGACTTTGGGAATTTGGCAAACTTGAAGGGGATAAATTTATATGCAATAGAAAATCCTATACAATTCAGGAAATCGATCTACTCTTTGCTGCCGTTAACTATGTTTTTCAGCAATGCGAAATTCAGCTAAATGAGTTAGTAGCTGCTTAATTCTAAATCATCTCTCGACCTACTAAACTATGCACAAACGATTTGTCAATCATTGTACCATTGACTTAACTCTCATTCCTGACGGGCCGATTCTGATAAAATCCGGTAAAGAAGGAGCCGATCCGACTAAACCGGATATGGAATTTGTCGAGACTTACCACGCAGGAGGCAAGTCAATTTATCTACCGGGAAGCAGTTTAAAAGGTGCTATTCGCGCTCATGCTGAGAGAATTGTCAGAACCATAGGAACAGATAGTAATCCTAATAATCCAGACATTCTCTGGGCTAACGATCCATTGAATGACAATTACGATTACTTACAGAAGAAATCATCCAGCGATATTTACAAGTTATCTTCATTTACCAATCGCATTTTCGGCAACACTTCAATTGCTAGCAGACTTAGAATAGAAGATGCTCACCCAATTGATAAGAAACAGCTTAAAATTCAAGAACGAAATGGAGTCGCGATCGATCGCGTTTTCGGTTCCGTAGCAGTCGGCCCCTTTAACTATCAAGTCTGCACCGCTGGAGAATTTCGCACCAAAATACATCTCAAAAACTTTTCGTTAGCACAATTAGGCTTAATTGGCTTAGTTTTGCGAGACTTAAATGATGGCTGGTTTGGGATTGGTTTTGCTAAATCTCGCGGTTTGGGCACAGTCATAGTTAAATATAACTCGGCTGTGGTTCAGTATCCCGGTTGTATATTAGATAAAGATAATCGCCAAATTAAACAAATAGTAAAATCCGGTCGATGGGGACACGCTTTCTTGCTGGGTGCAGGAGAGTTTTTAGAGGCTGATGAAGCCGGAAATTACGGCTTTTCTCAACCCGATCGCGAACAAACTCCAATTGCTGCTGAACCAATGGATTTAGGTTTTGGAGTGCAGCTAAAATGGCAAGGTGATGGTGAGACTGGTGTACCCAATTTATTTAAATGTGCAGTTTCTGCTTGGAGTAAGCTTTTAACAGGTGCTGTAGCATGAATACAGGTTTTGTATATGTTCGATCGCGTTTATCACCGGATGAAGCCAAAAAGTTGCTAGAAGAGTTAGCAACTGAGGAAAGTTACTATTTTGTGCGATCGCCCCACGCAGTCAGTGGCATTTGCAGGAAATTGCCCGATGAGTTGTCTCTCGGCTTTGAAGGGCAGATGTTTAATAGCGATCGCGAATTGCGCTGGAAAAAGCAGGGAAGTACATATGAAGCGTTAATCCTGAGTAGGGTTCCAGCCGATTTAGAGGGATTTGAGGCGATCGGCGAAAATTGGGAATGCTGCGATCGCGCTGCTTACTTTCACAGCCTTGACGAACCCAAATTTCCTAAAACTTTTATCTATAAAGGAGAAAATGACGAAAAAATTGACTCTAAGAATATTACCATAGGTCAGCGATACTTTAAAGACCAAAGAACTGCCACCGTTCATTTTATCGCCCTCACCGTCAGGAGTAAAAAATGACTAATAATCCCGTACCTAAACTCCGAGGTTCTACACCGCCACCAATCCGCCCAGTTTCTAATAACTATGCTGGCGAAATGGGAGTAGATAAACCTTATAAATTAATTAGTTTTCCCAATGAACACCCGCCGAAAAAAGCTCCTGCCGGACATCACAAATATTTGGTCGATCGCCTGCACGGAACTTTGTTTATCACTTTGAAAGTTCAGACTACTTTGCACGTCTCTACAGGCGTAGTTGTCATGGGTAGCGACATAGGCAGCCGCGTCCCTTTAATCAAAACAATGGTTCAAAATATTGACCAAAAACTATCAATTCAAGGTAGTTCTCTCAAAGGCTGCATCCGATCGGCATACGAAGCCATTACTAATAGCACTTTAGCAGTAATTACATCAAGATACAAAGATAAAATTCCGTCCGATCGCCTGCCTTGTAAAAATAAACAAGAACTCTGTCCGGCAAGTCAAGTATTCGGTGCTTTAGATTGGCAAGGGCTAATTGAATTCAGCGATGCTAAATGCGAAAAAACAGGTTTTGCTACTGGATTTATGCCATCTTTATATCGTCCCCGTCCTGACCAAAGAAGAGCATATTTTAACCAAAGAGGTAATGTAGCTGGACGCAAGTTTTATTATCACACAATTAGAGCGATCGACAAAGGTCAAAATCAAGGCATTACTGTTCAGCAAGCTGCTAAAGAGTATACTTTTAAAACACAGATACAATTCAAAAATTTAACGCCAGCAGAGTTGGGAACGCTTTTGATTGTGCTGGGCCAAGATCCAAAATATGCGATCGCACTTAAGGTAGGTGGCGGAAAGCCGATCGGCATGGGAACGATGACTGTGGAGGTAACAGCAGCAAAGGTGTTGCAGAATCAGGGAGATTTGCGCGATCGCTATTCCTCCTACAATCCTCCAGAATCTGAGAGCATAACGGGCACAAAATTGCAACAGTTCATGCAGAAAAATATTCAAGCTGCTCATTCTAGCTTAGTGCAAGCAACTCAACTGCAACAACTAGCTGAAGTGTTAAAATATCCGACCGATCGCGAACCTCCAACAGGAATGTATTAAAGATGTCTACACCTGAATTAATGACAGAATCTTTGACTGAAAGAGAATGGGAAATTGCCCATGCGATCGCTCAAACTCTAGTCAAAGATCAGACAGATGTGAATGAGTTCGGAAAGGCGATCGCCTATCTTCGCAATGCAGTTAATCTAAATCAAACTAATGCTAATTCCAGGTTTTTTAAGTATCTTAAAACCCTTGTCGGTAACGGTAGACAAATCGGACATAGTGGCAAAACCACAGATTATTATCGCAGTATAGACAAAGCTTGTAGCGATTGTCTCAAAGGATTTCAAGGGGATGCTAGCACTTTGCTGCAAATTTTAGGTTGGGCATATCGTTTGATGCGTTACTACAAAGAAGCCGGACCGATCGGAGAAGTTGTGGCCCCTGTTTTAGAGTCAGTGAGACAAGTTGAAATTGCTAAGGCGATCGGCAGTCATCAGTTTGTAGTTAGTCAAATTGTCGAAGCCAAAGTTACTGCTGTCAAAGGGAACAAGGTGACATATGAAATTTTGGGAACTATCAGGCTAACTGAAAAAGAACCGAAAAAAGCACAATCTCTTTCTGAAGGACAAGTGGTGAAAGTTGAAATTTTAGATATTAAGGAGGATGGGAGTCCCAAGAAAGTGAAGTGTGCTGGCTAGAAACAATATTTGCCGATACCGAGAGTGTTCTGAGTGTAATATAGTGTAAGAGGCCTCCACAAAAAGAATGATCCAATAGCTATGTGGGTTTAGCGAAAATTTCCACAAACCATTTGTGAAGATTGGGCAGACGATTTATCTGGG
>NZ_JAEQCX010000188.1:0-8169 GCF_020738035.1 Microcoleus sp. PH2017_28_MFU_U_A | reverse complement strand
TTGCCTCGTTCGATAGTTGTTTTAAGTCGGGGAGTTTTTCCATTCCTTTATCTAATGTCTATCTCGTCTTCTTGTCAAGGGGGTTGAGCAATTACCTTAATCGAGCCAGAAAAACTCGATCCTTGGCTCAGTTTAATCTCAGGCTTATTAGTAGCAATCATCGGCATCAAATTACTTTCAGAAAGAATCAAAACTAGGTTCGTACTGAGGACTTTAGTCCGCACCAAGATCGACTTAAATCACCTCATCGAAAAAACCAGGTTCGTAGTGAGGACTTTAGTCCACAAAAACCCAAGGACTAAAGTCCTTACTACGAACCTTGAGGAACCAGTAAATCTTTTGAGTAGGGGAACTTGGGAAAGAGAATTTAAACCTGTCAAACCACCTATATCTCAGCACTACCACCATCATGGAGACGGCCGTCTTCATTCACATTTGCCACCCGGATCGGACGGTTCTCCGATTACTTGGAAAAGCTTGTTAGTGTTGGGCATTTCCGGGGGATTGTTGCCTTGTCCTTCCGCATTGGTGATGCTGTTGAGCGCGTCGGCTTTGGGAAATGTTGGTTTGGGGATGACGCTGGTGGTGGCCTTTAGTTTGGGATTGGCTTTGGTGCTGAGTGCGATCGGCTTAGTCTTAGTTTACGCCAAACAACATTTTAATAAACTACCCAAACAGATTGCAGCAGTCAAATTTATGCCCGCAATTAGCGCGGTGTTGGTAATGTTTTTGGGCTTGGGCATTACTGGAGAGGCTATTTTAAAAATATTGGCGGCGAATCAATGGGTAATTGGCAATGGATAAGACAATTTAAGATGCTATGGTGCGTCAGTTTTGATGATTTTGTGAATCGAAAATTTTTGTACTGAGGCATCTAATAAAGTAATATAGCCTTTCTCAAAACATGAGGTATGATTGACAGCTTATATAACCACTAAACTATCAACTAAGAGGGCTGAAGCCCAACAACGTACCTCATCTTTCTGAGAACCGCTGTACCAGTTTTTCAAAGTAATGCTACAAAATAAGTTTTTTTGTCTGATCATGTTTGTTTGGTGCGTCGCTATGAGATTGTCGATATTTTTTTAGGGATTTTTCACAGCGACGCACTCTACGAGTGTTTTACCAGGAATTGCTGGTAACGAGTAGATGTATTCAATTGGCGGGAAATCCCCACCTATTCAACATTAGCTCGCGGTATGTTTATTAATAATTTCGGCTAAATCTGGGATGCCGTTTTCGACGTAAGTCTTAGCGGAGGGGCGGAGTTTGCCATAGGCGCCTTTGACAACTGCTCTGGTGCTGTTTTCGGCTTTTTTGTCACTGATTTGGAGCAATTGATCTGCTACTTGAGCTTTTCTTTCAGTCAGATATGCGACTGGGTTGCCATTGTTTACGGCTTCAGCCCACATTGGATCGAGTGCGATCGAGATTTCGGGCAAAAGTTGATCGACGACTTGGGCGCAATAGTCAGCCCGTATCCCCTTAACGGTAGAGTAGGCAGCTTTCAGAGCAAGGCCGCCCAATCCCGGTGCTGCTGCAACTTGTTTGTCTATCAACTTTACACAGTCATCAACAATAGTGTCTCTCTTGTTTTCATTCAAAAGAATATCGCTAAGTCCCATTTTCACTTTCCTTGATTTAACAGTCTATGTGGTTATCAGCTTTGAGCTTCATCTGGCGATTATATATCAATACGCTTCAGATCTGATAGTCCCGGAAGCAAAACTCTGTACAACACAGATAGTGCAATTGCTTTCTGGTTGTGCGATCGCAAAAAAAATTAACCCAAGCGCGATCGATCGTAGATCTATTTTGATGCTTTACTCGGGATTACAGATTTTTTTGGGTTTGAAGCTTTTTACTGCACAAATTGATGTTGAGATTTGTTGAGTATTGTATGGCAATTAATATCGGAGTTGCTACTCATTATTCATTTAGGGTTTGTAGCAAGCACTTCCGTTATTGTTAACCGGTCTTAATGAGGACTGAAGTTCTTACTACAAAGCGATCAGTTGTGAAGAGTCAATCGATTTTAGATTTTAGATTTTAGATTTTAGATTTACCCCACGGATAAATTCGGGGGAAGAGAGGATTTTCGATTTTCGATTTGGGATTGATTCCACGGATAAATCACGTGGCGGGTACCACCTGTGAAAATCTTGGTCAAATAGAAAAGATAACAGCTTGAAAAAAAACATTAGACAGGCTCTGCCTTGCGATAAATCCCACTTGCACGTATTATCTGGCACGGATCGTTAGGATTCGACGTTTGACTTGAAGCTCGCAGGTACTGTAACCAGGGGCAGTTTCTGGATTTGTGTCGGACGATCGCTCGATCGCCATACGAAATTTACCGGTAATTTCGCGGAAGTGCCGACTCCGGCAAAGATTTGAACTAATAAGGTTAAGCTCGCTGCTAAAAACAGTTTTTCAAACATGGCATTGTCTCCAATACATATGCCCTAAGGCATAACTTCTTTTACACCTACAACATACAAAACATCGTCTACGGCAGGTGCGATCGTACCAACATACTTAAGTGATAGATATCACGATCGAGGAGAGGGGAGAAGGGGAGAGAGGGGGAGAAGGGGAGAGAGGGAGAGAGGGAGAGGGGGTGAGAGGGAATATTTCCTGGGACTTCTTCTTTCTTCCTTTTTGCTTCTTTCCTCTGACTTCTACCGTTAAATCCTTTAAATCCGTTACATCCGGTACAAAATTCTTTGCCGAACTTCCTTCCAAATCGGGAATTGTCCTTGAGAAAGAAGCCGTTGAGTGTCTCACAAAGGTAGAATTAGCGCGTAGAAGTTATTTGACACAGCGGAGGTACCGACAAGATGCTTGCATACATTCTGGCGTTGGCGGTCGGTCTGGGCAGCTTTAGTATTTACATGGCGGCCTTCTTTTTTCCAGAGGTTCACCGGAAAAGTGATTTTACCTGGAGCGGGGTAGGACTTTTTTATGCGTTAATTTTATGGACTTGTGCGGGGCGAATTACGGGTGCTCTCCTGCTTGGTCAAATGGCGGGTGTGGCTCTGCTAGGCTGGTTTGCGTGGGAAACTCTGACTTTGCGCCGGCAGGTGACGCCGATCGCTCAGCAAACGCCGATTCCTCAGGCGGCGAATTTGGCCGGGGCGATGGGCGGGCCTTTATCCGGTTTGTTTGGTAAGAAACCTGAACCCGCAGCCAAAAAACCGAAGTTTGTTCGATCGCCCAAACCGAAAGCTGATGCTGTTCCAGCACCTGCGAATCAGGGCCAGGCTAAGGTAGAAGCACAACCGGCGACTGGGCCAATCGCTGAGATTATTCCCGAAAGTGCGATCGGCCCTGACTTAAAAACTCCCGACAAGAGCGCACCCGCAATTACACAAATACCCGTGTTTTCGGTTGAAAACGCTCTTCCTGAGACTTCACCAGCCCCAGCAGAATTAGCCAGCAACTTCACTCCTTTGCCCCCACCTCTAGAATTTTCAGAAATTGCGGCCACACCAACGGTAGAGCCAGCAGAGGCTCAGCCAGAAGCCAAAAAGCAGACTGAAGATGATGACGATTTTGACGATTTTGACCAGATGTGGAGGGCGAGAGCTAAAGAGTCCCAGTCTGATGCTACTTCGGCAGCCCCAACGGCGACAGCAACCGCAGCCCCAAAGGCAAACCCAACTCCTGCCAAAACAGCTAAAAAATCAGGCGGTTTCGGAAGTCTGTTTGGCAATCTCAAAAATAGTCTCGGCGGTATGTTGGGACGGGGTGCAGCTAAAAACAAGCCTGATGCAAATACTCCGGTGACAACGCCGAAAGTAGCAGAGGAGTCGATCGCACCTGAATCTCCTGAATCTAAGGTAACGACAATTCCTGCATCGGATATCGACCAGATTCTCGAATCAGAATTAGCCGAGGCTGCCGCCGAAGTGGCAGCCGAAACCAGCAACACTGCTGCGGAAACCAGCCAAGCAGTGCCGTTTCCCACCGATGTTGAAGCAATGGCCGAGTTGATAGCAACAGAAACCGCGGCGAATTCTGCCAAAATAGGGGAAAGTTCGATTTTAGACGACGGATCGCCGGCACAAAGCCAAACAGATCCGTTGGCTCAAGAAACACCTGCGGATGCGGTTGGTGAACCCAAAGCAGCAGCAGGCGTAACGGAAGCAGAAACCCTTGCTGTATCTCTAGAAATGACTGTGGTGGAAATCGTTTCAGCACCGCCTGTAGAGATAGAAGTACCGGGAGAAGCAGGGTTGAGCGTTCAGGTAGAAACGGTTTCAGTATCAACAATCTCGATCGAATCCACAGAAGAAAAACCCTCTTCTGACGGATCACAACCCGATTTAGCCGCACCTGCCAAAAGGGCCACTGAATCCAATTCTGAGAATGTATCCGGCGAAGATCGGCCGTCATCTTGAGGCAAAAAGCAAAAGGTAGAAACCAGAATTTTTTTAATTCTGTCTTCTACCTTCTTCCGTCTTCCTTTTAGGACTTAGGTGCGGGTGGCGACAAATGTGGTTTTCCTTCAAAACCTATTCGTTGTCACCCCTAGAGCCAATAAAAAAACCATTTATTTGGTCAAATTTTGTAAGCTATAAATCCTAAATTTAAAATTTTTCCTGGTTCCTGGTTCGTTGTTGCTTCTGTCAACTGTCAACTGTCAACTATCAACCGTCAACCGTCAACTGTCAACTGTTTTTACATTCTTACTTATTAATATGAAAGCAATTATGGTCGTGGGAACAACATCTCACGCAGGAAAATCTTTACTGGTTGCAGCATTGTGTCGAATCTTTTCTCGGCGAGGCTGGCGGGTAACTCCGTTTAAAGGTCAAAATATGGCACTGAATTCCTATGTCACAGCCGCCGGCGGAGAGATTGGCTATGCTCAAGCAGTGCAAGCTTGGGCTGCGGGCATCGCACCTTGGGTAGAAATGAATCCGATTTTGCTCAAGCCGCAAGGAGATATGACTTCTCAATTGATTGTCAAGGGCCGGGCGATCGCAAATGTGCGAGCATCTCAATATTATGAACAGTATTTTGATATCGGCTGGCAAGCTATTCGGGAATCTTTAGAATTTCTCAAGCAAGAATTTGACATGATTGTGTGCGAAGGAGCCGGAAGTCCAGCAGAAATCAATCTCAAACACCGCGATTTAACTAATATGCGGGTAGCAAAACATCTGAATGCTCGGACTTTGCTAGTAGTTGATATCGATCGCGGTGGCGCTTTTGCTCACATTATCGGTACTTTGGAATTGCTCGATCCTGACGAGCGCGCTTTAATTAAAGGATTCATTATTAATAAGTTCCGAGGCCAAAAATCAATCTTAGATCCGGGCTTGACTTGGCTGGAAGAAAGGACTGGAATCCCCGTAGTTGGGGTAATTCCTTGGATAGACGAAGTGTTTCCCTCGGAAGATTCCCTCGATTTACTCGATCGGCGTTCTCCCAATTCTCAAACCGACTTGAATATTTCCGTCATCCGCCTGCCCCGAATTTCCAATTTTACCGACTTTGACCCCCTGGAGTCGGAAACTACCGTCACAGTCAAATATGTCAGCCCCAAAGACCCGTTAGGCCATCCAGACGCCGTGATTTTACCAGGCTCTAAAACTACAATTTCAGATTTGCAGGTGCTGCGCCAAACAGGTATGGCAGAAGCGATTAAAAATTACTTAGTAGCTGGCGGTACAGTCATGGGAGTTTGTGGTGGCTTTCAGATGCTGGGAGAAAGTATCAGCGATAGAGAAGGCCTTGAGGGAGAAAAGGGAGAGTTCAAAGGATTGGGGTTATTGCCTTTGAAAACTGCGATCGCACCAAACAAAATTGCCCGCCAGCGGATCGTAACATCTAACTATCCTCAACCGGGTTTACCCGTTTCCGGTTACGAAATTCATCAAGGCAGAACCCAAATGATCGAGTCAGATTTGACTCAACCGTTATTTGACGATCCTAGTTTAGGCATTGTCAACGCTTCTCAATCAGTTTGGGGGACGTACCTGCACGGCATATTTGATAACGGAGCTTGGCGGCGGGCTTGGTTAAATTACTTGCGCCAACAGCGGGGACTCCGCGCATTGCCCACAGGTATTCCGAATTACCGAGAACATCGAGAAACTCTGTTAGAAACTCTAGCAGATACAGTGGAAAAGCATTTAGATATCAAGCATATTTTAGGTTAGTTGACAGTTGACAATTGACAGTTGACAGTTGACAGTTGTTTGTTAGAGCGGAGGTTATAATTTGAATGACATTTTTTTTAACCAGAAAGTCGTAGGGTGCGTATCCATAAAAAAGCTTGATAATTCCCATCAAAAGTCGTAGGGTGCGTCGCCATGAAAAAACCTAACTAAGTACCAAAAATCTCACAGCGACGCACCTGTGCTTGATAATTAGTATCAATAAACCTCAAACTTTTTCGGAGCGAAACTTGGTAAAAATGGTATTATATCAAAAGGAAAAATTGCATGACAAAGATTGTTTTTTTGCCAGATAATGTGACAGTGGAAGCTGAAGCGGGAGAGCTTTTGCTAGATGTAGCCAAACGTGCAGGGGTTTCTATTCCTACTGGTTGTATGATGGGTTCTTGTCACGCTTGCGAAGTAGAAATTGATGACGGGGAGGCGATTTGTGCTTGTATTTCCGGCATACCTTCGGGGAAAAAGCAAGTTACAATTAATCTGTATGTCGATCCGACTTGGTAATCGATATATTTTTTAATTGCATCTTTTTATGAGCGATCGACAATTTAAGCCCTGTCCCATCTGTTCCATCCCATCGCCATATTGGGATCGATATCCCCGTCTAGTATGTTCGACTTGCTGTAGCAAAGCCTGTGACAGTCAAGGGCGCAAGGTACAATTTTTTAACGACTTCAATGGCGGTTTTGAGGCGATTGTAGCGGATACTAAAGAAGAGTATCCCAGCCACCTTTGCTATATTGAAGGGGTCAAGTGTTGGGCCGAGGAAGGGAAATTTGGCGGTATTGCGATCGAGGTTTGTGACTAATACACTTTATTTCTTTTGCCATTCTTGCTGTTTTTTTCGAGCAGATTGCAGCCATTTTTGAGATTCTGGATAAACAGTTGTCCCAGGTTTGACAGATTCTAATTGATTGATAATCTGTTGCAATTGTCCGAGGGAGTTACTGGGATTTTGACTGGGAGAATTTACATTATTTTGCAAGTTGGCAAACAAGCTTTTAGCTTCTTGCAAAGCTTTTTCAGAATCTCTTTCTGCTTGGAGTCTAATCTGGGAAATTCCTAAATTTTTCTGGTATTGGGCGAGTTTGGTTTGAGCGTCGAGATAGCCCGGATTATCCACAGGAACCATTTTCAGTCGGTTAATTCCTTCTTCCCACAATCCTGCTATTTGTTCCCACTGGGCGGCTGGATGCGGCGGTTTTTGCGAGGCGACGGCGGCGGAAAGAGCAAATTCTTTGGCTGCTTCAATTAAGTTGTCGGCGTGTACCGAACCTGTGGCGATTCCTCCCATTGCTTGAAAATCTCTTTCTGCTGCTTGGAGTTTTTTCTTAGCAGTTTCTCCGGCGAGGGTTTCGGCGGGAATTTGATTGAGTCGATCGATCGCACTTTGCCAATTTCCAGTCGCTTTTTGCCTATCGGCGGCAGTTTTCGCTTGCTGGTACTGCTGTTTCGCGGCGTTGAGAGTTTCTTCGACTCTATCTAACTCAGTAAAAGCATTTTTTTGCTGAAAAATTTGAGCATCCATCCGCCCGATATTTTTGCGGGCTGCTTGAAATTCATCTACTGTAAAGCGCCAAGTGCAGCCGGAAAAAGAGCAATAAGTTTTTGGATAGTAGCCGAGGAACCACACCGGCAAAGCATCGAGGTGTTTTTGAGCTTGTTTTACTTTCGTGTCGCCATATTCAAAATCTGCCGCAGCCGTAGCTTTGTTAACAAGTTGATCGGATTGTTCCACGAGGGCGATCGCCTGTCGGTAATTGTAATCCATAGCTGGTAAAAGTATAGTCATCTATTACATGACATAGGAGGCTTCAAGTCCCTCCCCTTTCACTTTTACTTCGAGCGGATTAACCCGCCTCGGCTGAGCTACGCAGCTCCCTATCCCATCGCTGAAGGCATTTGGGATTGCTTTTCTCAAAATATTATAAGCTCCGTTAACATCGGCATTAATTAATCGACCCTCCGATGTTCTATACAA
>NZ_JAEQCX010000187.1:0-10068 GCF_020738035.1 Microcoleus sp. PH2017_28_MFU_U_A | reverse complement strand
CCGAAAGCCTGCGTGTTTTGCCATCAAGGTTGCTTCAGTATTATTTAATTTGAGCGCTCGCTTGACGGCAAACATGGAACTGACTCTCAGCAATCAACTTTAGATAAGTTTAGCAAACTATTTGCCACTTAACTCTTGCTCCTAGGAAGAGGATTTAATGGCGTGAACCAGTAACTTGGCAATTTCCGAGAGTTGCTTTTTGTTGAAGGTTTTGAGCAAAAGCTTGACTACCGCCTTAGGTTCAGCGGGAAGAGCTACTTGCTTCGACGCTGCTGCTGGGGCTGCTGGGGTGCTTACCTCTGCTGGTTTTGGGGCTGCTACCAAAAGTAGCAAATTTTTACTCGGAGCGATCGTCTTAACTTTCCCCGTTTGCACCAAATCTCCCGCATCCTTGAGCTCTTTGATAATCAGCGGAGCTAAGACTTTATAAGAGTTTTTGGGATTAACGATCGCCCCTCTAGCAGTTTTAACTAAATTTTGCCAAGGCTCAAATTTAGCTCCCAACTTATAGAGTCGAGCGCACGCAGTCGCCAATTCCTGACGGCTAGCAGCAGATTCTTTCTGCTTGAACACCTGCAACATCTCTTTCAGTAAAACCATCACTTGAACAGCAAAATTCCCCGGCGCGGCGCCCGCTGTTGGAGCCGCGACAGGTGCACGAGTTCCAGCAGTAGCAACCGCCACAACTTTGCCCGCCGCCAAGTTGTTGAGATGAGTTTCCAGTTGAGCAAAAACTGGCATCACCTGCTGGACGAGTTTTTCTCCCTCTTCATTCCTCAAGCCAAAAGGCCCTTCCAGTCGCGCCAGCAAGTCTTTAAGCGTATCAACTCCCTTTAAAAATAGAGATTCTGCCGTTTGGTCAACTTGCTTGACGGGCCCATCCTTGAGTACCTTAAAACAATCTTCCAAGCGGTGAGCGGTTGTTTTAATACTATCCAAGCTGAGCATAGCCGCCCCTCCTTTCACAGAGTGGGCGGCTCGAAACATCTCTTGGACCATTTCGGGGTCTTTCATCGTGGACTTCAAATCCACCAAACCATTTTCTAGAGTATCGAGGTGCTCCTTAGCCTCCTCTATAAACAAACGCATTATTCGGTCTTGCTGATCTGACACGACAGTCCTCCTAACAATCTCAGCATCCTCCAGAAAGAACCATCTTCGTGGGAGGAAACACGACTCCTGCCAAAAGTCAGAAGCTCCCATGCAAAATATTCTAGCCTGCCTCTTGTGAAAGACTGACAATACTCGTGTCTGGGCGGTTTTAGCTCTCTTTCCTGGTGTGCTGGAGATCGATTTTAGAGTTCTGAGGGAGTATCTGGAGCAATTTCGATGCCCATTCCTTGTTTGATCATCTGCTGATCCGTAATCAAGTCGTTCAATTCCTTGACTTCGACGCCGATTTTTTGGCAAGCCTCTTTGAGTTCCCGCTCAAAAGTGTTGAGGTCGCTTCCGTAGCCGCAAAGCTCGGCGGCTGTGGTGATTCCTTGTTGGGCATTGGCTTTGGCGCAGTCGATCAATTCAAGACCTTTGAGGGGTTGGGATGATGCCATAATATCAAACCACAATTTATCTTTTGTCCCACTGTACCTAGAACGTTGAGGTCGATCGATCTATCGAAAGGCATGAAAAATCCTAGCGGTGCTGCGTGTTACCAATAAATTATTTTTGGGGACTTCCTGCCAAAATAGCAGTAGTTAGGATTTTCTAACCGCTCGTAAAAACCTGGACAAAGCTACCCAAAAGTAGTCAATGTTAGACATCTACGTTGGTTCAGCATTGATTGTTTTGCCAGTTGAGGCTCTATATAAACCACGCTGAACGCGTTTACCGCTAAAAACAGGCTTGACCTCTGTCTTTTTGTTATACCTCAAACACTACAGCAAACGGTCGATCGCACGCCCCCGTTCTCCCAAGCTCAAAATTTCCCGACATTTCTCTTGCCAAGTCGAAGTCATTACGAGTATGATTTAACAAGAAGCAAAAAAGAGAGCCGCCATGAGGATCGAAGAAATTCCTCTCAACCAGATTCGCCGCCCCCTGCCGCGAGTCAACGACCAAACTAAAGTAGCCGCCCTCATGGAATCCATCCGGGAGGTAGGTTTAAACGAGCCCATCGACGTGCTAGAAGTAGATGGCCAGTATTACGGATTTTCCGGCTGCCACCGGTACGAAGCTTGCCAGCGCCTCGGTTTAGAAACTATCCCGTGCAAAATCCGCCGAGCTCCCCGTGCTGTGTTGCAGATGCACCTAGCCTGAGCAATTCACGACAGGCAAATATTCGATCGCCCAAAACAGCCAAAACAGCCAAAACTAACTGTCCAAACAGTCTCAGATATTCGATCGACAATCACCACTAACAACCTAAAAACCTATGACTACCAACAACCACAAACAACACCTTTACCCGACGCGCATCGATATGTCAGCCGCCACCCGCTCTCAAATAGTCGGGCTGCTCAACGCCACGCTAGCAACCACTCTGGACTTAAAAACTCAAGTCAAGCAAGCTCACTGGAACGTCAAAGGCATGGACTTCTATCAGTTGCATTTGCTGTTTGACGAAATGGCCGGGGAACTCGAAGAATACGTCGATACGGTTGCTGAACGAGTCACTGCTTTGGGCGGTTTGGCTGTCGGAACAGCCCGCACAGCCGCCGCAGATTCGATTTTGCCAGAATTTCCTTTCGACATTCTAGATGGCAAGGAATACGTCACTGCTTTAGCCGATCGCTATGCACCCTACGCCCAACATCTACGAGTTGCGATCGACAAAGCATCAGAACTTGGCGACGCCGATACAGCCGACTTGTACACCGAAATTTCGCGGGCTATTGACAAACGTTTGTGGTTCCTAGAAGCGCATTTGCAAGCTTCTGCGACAACTGCAACAGCCGTCGCTGAGAAAGTTGCCGTCAAATAGCTACAACTTTTGTGGGGTGGGCCGGAGAGCCCGCCACAGGCTTTCTGGCCTGTGCCACAACTTTTGTGGGGTGGGCCGGAGAGCCCGCCACAGGCTTTCTGGCCTGTGCCACAACTTTTGTGGGCCGTTGCTCCTAGCCCGCCCCAAAGATGTATTTCCGATCGGCTCCCGACAGTTTACGATCGAGAATATGTCCATTTATTAATTTGGATGAAATTTTCGTGGCAGCTAATATTCCAGATTATGCTCCTCAACTGCAACGGCTGATGCAACAGGCCGGGATTTCGAGCGATCGAGAACTCAGCCAAAAAGCAGGAGTTCCCGAAATTCAGGTCATCCGCCTGCGTCGCGGCTTAGCTTTGAAAACCCGAGCCGACATCCTGCTCAAAATCAGTCAAGCTTTGCAAATTTCCTTAACCGAACTGCTCGCAACCTTGGCGCCAGACTTTGTAGAGTTAGAAAAGGCACCACCCACAGCCTTAGAACAAGAATATCAGCGCCTCCAAGCTGCGATCGCACAGCAGCGATCGTCTTTGATGGAGGAATTCCAGCTTGCTAGCGTACAAATTTTAGAATCTTGGATGTTGCAGTGGCCGACTGCTGCCAGCAAAGCTCAGGAAAATCACCACTTGCGGGCCCAGAAACTGCTGCCGTTGCTACGCCCCGTCGAGCAGTTATTGCAGCATTGGGGCATAGAGTCGATCGCCCCAGTCGGAGCAGAGATTCCCTACAACCCGCAACAGCACCAGCTCATCGAAGGAACAGCCCAGGCCGGAGAACCCGTCAAAGTCCGCTATACAGGCTACACACAAGGCGATAAACTCCTCTACCGCGCCAAAGTTAGCTTAGTTTGATGCCATTCTGTATTCAGCAGAACAAAAATTGTCCCCCTCTCACAATTCACTCGCGGTGGCGAAGCGCTGCGAGTCCGATCGGCGTTCCCATCCGCAAAGAGCGCCATCTCTTGCACTCAACAATATTCTCCCGTTCTCGGATTTTCCGTTTCTCTTATTTGGATCGGAGTCCATCTCGCAGCTATACTTAGCCTAGTCTGGCTAGAAATTCTGACATTCCCATCGCAAAATATGAGTCCTGTAGTTAAAATTATTCAGCCCTCTGGCATTTTAGACGGCACCAAGGCAAGTCAATTCCGCCAAGAGATTAGCGACCTAGTGGAAGCGGGAGCCGATGTGGTATTGATAGACTTCACTGATGTGACTTTTATGGATAGTTCTGGTTTGGGCGCTTTAGTATTAGCGCTCAAAACAGTCCGGGCCGCTGGGAGTCAATTAGTCGTCTGTTCTATCAACGAGCAAATCCGCATTTTATTTGAACTCACCAGCATGGATCGAGTTTTCGAGATCTTTCCGACCCGGGATGCTTTTAATCGCAAAATTGTCTCCACTAACTAACTCTTTTGGCTGCTGTCTTCTTGCCATTTGGTTGCAAATGTGATGCAAGAGGTCAGCTAGCCAAAGTTGATCTTGAGTAAAGACCAATCATCATCAAAAACTGCTTTAGCGTTCAACTTTTGAATGTAGTTCAGAACCAGTTCTAACTGATCGGCAGTTGCACCGTTGTAAGATGCTAGCAGGTCGATGAAAGGGTCTAGCCCCCAGATATTGCCGTCAGGTTGGTGAATCTCGTATACCCCGTCGCTAAAGATGTAGAGAGTGCTTAAATCCTCGACATCGCAGCAATTATCGACATAGCGGGCGTCGGGGAACATCCCAACTGGCATTCCGGGGGTTTTTAATTGCTTGATTTTAGCCGTGCTCGCAGGGGACTGGGAAATTAACACGGCCGGGGGATGGCCGGCGCTGGCGTAAGTTAGCTGCCGAGTAATGCGGTTGTAAACGCCATACCAGATGGTGAAATATTTGTCATTTTGGTAGCTCATCTGGAAGGTGGTATTGAGGGCCCGCAAAACATCGCTCGGTTTGTAGTAGTCAATGTTGGGCAGTGCGCGCGATCGCAGCAAATTCAGCACCGCCACAGAAGGCAGCGCCGCCCGCAACCCGTGACCGGCTACGTCAAGCAAGTAAATCGCCAAATAATCGGCATCCAGCCAGTTGTAGTCGAAGCAATCTCCGCCTAACTGCCGGGAGGGAATGAATTTTGCCTCGATGCTGACAGGTTCCGTCATCGGATCGGGCAGCAGCGATTGCACGTACTCCGCTGCTTCGGCTAACTCTGCTTCCAGGCTTTGCTTGGCAATTTTCAAATCTCGGCTGAGTTGGTGCAGCCGCAATCCTGCGCGTACTCTCGCCTGCAATTCGTTGAGTTCGATCGGCTTGGAGATAAAATCGTCGGCACCGGCGTCAAGCCCTTTGACTCGATCGGCGATCGAACCCAAAGAAGTCAACAAAAAGAATTGTGTAGTTGACAGTTCCGGATCAGCCTTAACTCGACGGCAAACATCAATGCCGGTCAAACGCGGCATGATCCAATCGCAAATTATCAGCGCCGGACGCAATTTTTGCGCCTGGGCCACGCCGTCTTCGCCATTGCTTGCTACTGTCACTTCGTAACCCTGTTTTTTCAGGGTTCTTCTCAGCAGTTCTTGAACAGCCGTATCATCGTCAATAACCAGAATTTGAAACATGGCACTCGGGTACTACAAGTCTTTCAAAGGTCTGGGGGTCATTTAAAATATATCCTGTGAGGGCGATTGTCTGAGATTGAGTATAGTCTAATAACATCGCTTTTCAGGTAAATGCTTTTGCCGGCCAGCCATCGAGTTCAATTTACCTTTAAATTTGATGCAAATTTTGGTTGGGTCGAACTTCACCCAGTTTATCCTCAGAACATAAACTTTGATAGATTTTTTTTGGGCAGCAGGGGCGAATTGACATCGGGGCGCGACTTCTGGTATCGTAAACAGCTAATTACTCGATTTGACATTTATTTTTTTAGCAGTACAAGCCAGTACAGTCGAACTCCCATTCAATTTTGCTTGGTTTTACACGGTCAGCCGCCGCAGCAGCAACTGGAAAATGACGCTGCCATTGAAGAACTGCGATGGGTGATGTTGGCGCTAGCAGTTGCCCGCATTTTGGCAAAAAAGTTAACAACGTAAAGTACAGGCAGTATAATATTTGCCTCTATTTTAGCTAATAAAACAGCAAGAAGCCTTTCACCTGCCCGATAGGGAGGTGATGAGATGAATTGCGAGCGAGTTGACGACAATCCTCTGACCAATGCCGGAGGCGAGGGAAGAGGGTAGGTCGGAAATGAGCTGTCATATTTTGTTTGTACCCATAAATTTGATAGAATAAATTTGGTTAACTTCACCCCTATCGGTGTCTGATCAGCCTCTGTCCAGTAGCATTGCGATTATTGGTAAGCGACTCCGTTGCACAGCATAGAAGCAAGTAGGCACATCTTGATTAATGCAAATTACCTCCGGGTTTGTCCGATAGTGCGAATCAGCCAGCATCTCATCCAGGGCAGTAAAATTTGTAGGGTACAAGGTAAGAAATTTACAGTCTGCGGTAGGGCATTCCGTGGACTTAAAACAAAGCTCATCGCCTCCGAAGCAATAGCTGGATTGGATGAGAAGCCTACACTGTATTGCTTGCAATCAGTGTAGGAGTATGTCACGGAACTATAATTTTAGTGGCTGAGCGTGATTGAATTAAAAGGTTCCGAAAAGTTGCAAGTCCTAAAGAAAGCGGCTCTTCAAGTCAATACTGGCCAGAGTGCTTTAGAGCCAGTTTTGTCCTGGTTTGCCCAGTTGTACGAGCAGCGAATTCCTACAAGTGTGTGGATACGCTGTCAGTTGGCTTTGGCTGAGGGCTTTACAAATGCGGTGCGTCACGCCCACGAGGGCAAACGGCCGGATTTGCCGGTGGAGATTAACGTGGTGGTGTCTGCTGAATCTGTAGAGATTCAAATTTGGGATTCGGGCTCTCCCTTTGATTTAGAGCGAAAAATTCAAGATATGTCGAAAACGATCGATCCTGAAGCTTCGGGCGGGCGGGGCCTCAAGTTGATGAAAGACATCGCAGACAGTCTCAGTTATACCAGAACGGCTGATGGTCGTAACTGTCTGTCGATCGTCAAAAACTATACTCCTATCCCCGAGACGGACGACGAAGATGATATTTTGCAGTTGCCGGACGAACTTTTGGGTTGATCGGCTCATCGGCTTTTAAACGCGCGACAGAGGGTTTAGCCACAGCAGAATTGTCCGTTTTAATTGATTTAATTCTCGATACACTTCTTGTTTTACCCATTGGCCGATCGCGTCGAAGGGTGTAAAAATTTGACCGACAGGCCAGCTAACATCTTGACCTAATGGCGTTTGATGGTTGCCGGCCAGTGTCTGAACTGTAATCATGTCGGAAAATCTTTGTTTTAGCAGACCATTTAACAGCAGGGTTTGGTCGATGTTGTCGCTGTTAAATTTGACTAAAAGATTGCGCCGGATTTGATAGCTATCTTGCACGAGGCGGTTGGTGTCTTGGGGGGAAGGGGTAAACTCTACGTTAAAGACGGGGGAAATTTGCTCGACGATCGGGATTGCTTCGGATGCTGCATAATTGTTGAAAGAGATCAGAATATTGCCGGCTCTTTCTATGTCAAACACCGAGCCGATCAGCAAGTGCAGTTTGCATCCCATGCTGTGCCCCATGCCGTAGACAGGCAGATAGGAAGATTTGAGCAATTTCTTGGCGCGCAACCTATCGAGGGCATTTTCAAACTTGTTGAGGACATCGCGGGCGATCGCAATATGATCCAAAGTATTGACAAACGGGGTTGCTACTACCACATATCCTTGATTCCCCAAGGCCTCTAACAGCCACCGATAGGTCAGTTGCGGTGCAGCAGCTACAAATGCGCCGCCGAGAAAATGTACGATCGCGATCGGTTTCGAGTTTGAGGGAATTAATACCCAGTTGCCAGAAATTTCTTGCCAGTCCATAAATTTAGTCTAGTTCAAAGTAAAAAGGCGATCGTTCTCTGAAGGTATCAGGTAAAAAGGTAGAAAGCATAATTTTTGTTACTTTTTTGCTTTTACTTTCTGCCTAACAAATAGGTTTCCTACCCATTTTTTGATTCAAAAAACTTGGCTTTTTACTTACCATAAATAATTGGTTTAAAGCCGGAACCCCGATCGGGAGGAATTTAAAAAAGACGATTGATTGCTCCAATCCTCTTCCTTCTTTGTCAACTGCTGTCAACTGTCAACTGCTGTCAACTGTCAACTGTCAATTGTCAACTGTCAACTGAATGAAACCTTATCTATTTTAATTGTTTTGGCAGCAAATAGCACGGCGGGCACAGGCTGCTATTTCCGGCTCGCTCGGGTTGAGGCTGGCGGCTGAATATAACACTATACGCGATGGTTAACGCTTTGTTGCGATCGCGCGACGCCAGAGCGATCGAGCGTATCTATTTTTCAGAGGCTTTTATCTCCAAGACGGTTCAGATCGAACCGTCTTAGATTAAAACCTGCATACAAATACAAGAGCCTTTAGGAAAAACCGCTGACTTCCGACGATCGCTGGGGATTAAATTCTGCTGCATGACGGGTGCTTTCTGTCGTTTGACGGCTCAACTTCTCGTGAGATTTCATCCATTTCCACTTGTTCAGAGTAGCTTGAGGATTGAGGGCTGTCGTAGCGATGCCATAAATCAGAGTCAGTACAATCTCCCGATTCAACCAACTTTGTCCCACCTTTCTCATGTAGTGCAGTGCCAAAACTTCTCGGAATTTGTTGAGCCTTGGCAAAAGGGGCAAATTGTTAAAGCACAACTGTTCGTACTCGTTGAGCGATAACTCTTTTTCTCCCCGCAAGCGCCGCAGTTGGTTTTCCTTGACACATTCAGAAGCTATGCGCTTTTTCAGCCAGTGCTTGTCTGTGAGAGAGTTTCCTCTAATTCGATAATTTCCCAAAGGTGCTGTCGCGGCTAGCAAGCCGTGCTTTTGAGCAATTTTGGTAAATAACTCTGTATCTTCTCCTACCTCCCAATCTTCTGCAAAGCCACCTTCTTTGAGCAAAATGAAGCGATCGACTACCACAGAAGACGGGAAAACCCAAGGACTTTCGCCTGTCTCCTTAATCGCCTGCATTTCGGCTTTAGTTGTAGGATAGGTAGGAACGTAACTCAACTTGTTGCCATGCTTGTCTAAATACCGCAAAGCGTGAGCAACTGCTTTGACTTCGGGATTGTCTGCGAGCATCTTCAAACAAACTTCTAGCTTGTTGGGTTCCCAGGTATCGTCACTGTCTAGAAACGCTACATACTTGCCGGTTGCCCGCTTGATCATTAAATTTCTTGACTTGGAAACCCCATAATTGTGGGGATTTCTATAGAACTTAATTCTCGAATCTTGCTTGGCCAGCCTAGCACCAATTTTTCTAGTATCGTCTGTCGAGCAGTCATCAACAATTAAAATTTCTAGATGCTTGTGGCTGCCATTAACTACGGAGGCAACGGCCTCGGCCAGGGTTTCGGCTGCATTGAATGCAGGAATTATTACACTGACTTTTGGGCTGTTCATAACTTGAATTAGTTGTGTTTTGGTAGTTGTTCGCCGAAGTATAGTCTTCGCCACATATGACCCCTGAAATTAGAATACGAAGAAAGTAAGGATTTTCCGCTGAAACTGAAAATTGCTGGCTGTGAAGCGCACTGACTGGGATCTAGTGCGATGAAAGCTCGCGTTTGAGCAGTTAAGTTGCAAAGCATAATGTCCGGCGCTAGATGATTCCAGCTTCCACCCCCTGGCGTGTATGCCAGCAAGGGCAAAAATAGGATGCTGTTTCTGAGCGTTCGTATATCTACATAGAATCAACAGTGCTTTCCGCAAAGGATTATACAGCTTTATTAAGTTTTATGACAGGAAATTAAGAAAATTAACTTCCTATATCAAACTTCCTGCCTTGGGGGAAAGAAGAGGTTAACTTACAGGGCGAAATAGTTATCTAAACTTAGTCAAAGCTTGCTGGAAAAGATAAGTCTAGAATTGAGATAATATCTGCAATGCCGAAAACCAAGGCTCAATTATCCGGTTTGTAAACCGCAGTTCTGTCAGTACCAGCCAGCCTGTTAAGGTCGAGAAGGAAGTCCACAACTCGTTAAATTGGCTGAAAATAGTGGGTGACTCATGGCTAAAAGCGACCGCTAGAATTGTTTTT